>SBAT01000089.1 GCA_005240105.1 Chloroflexota bacterium | reverse complement strand
GCATTAGCTACATCCAGTCCTGTTAAAAGACAGATGGCCGTTTGGAATTCGTAAATGGTCTGCAGGGTGCCCTGGCTAACTTCCGGTTGATAGGGAGTGTAGGCTGTGGCAAATTCAGAGCGGGAAACAATTGATTCTAGAGCTGCCGGCGTGTATCTGCGGTAAGAGCCGCCACCCAAGAATGAGGCTTGTCTGGAGGCTGGGGTATTTTTGGCGGCCAGAGCACTAATTTTTTCGCGCACTTCAATTTCGGAAAGACTGGCGGACAGGTCAAGTTCTTTCACTCTAATTTCTTTGGGGATATGCTTGATTAATTCCTCAAAGCTTGCAACGCCAATTGCTTTGAGCATTTCTTGCCGGTCTTTTGTCGTGTGCGGCAGATAGGGTTCAATGCTTTCGCTCATTTGTTGTATGCCCCTAAGACTAAACCAATTACAAAGTTAGATTAATACATTAGGCTGAGAGCCAGCCGTTAGTTTCTTTTTACATCAGACTTGGCAAGCCTTCTAACTAATCATCATAATATGGTCGCATGAAAGTTATTGTTGGGCTTGGCAATCCAGGGCTTGAATACTACTTCACAAGGCATAATGCCGGCTTTGCCGCTATCGATGAGATAGGACGTCTCTCGGGTGGCTTTGGTGCACAGTTTGCCAACAAGAAAAATTTGTTCTGCGACATGGCCAAAGTTGATTTGTCAGGTACTGAGGTCCTGCTTGTAAAGCCGTTTACATATATGAATGACTCGGGCAAATCCGTCCAGGCAGTGCTTAATTGGTACAAGCTTGAGCCTGAGGACTTACTTGTCGTGCACGATGACGTATCCTTGCCCCTTGGACGTATTCGTGTGCAAGAAGCCGGTGGTGCAGGCGGACAGCATGGTGTGGAATCAATTATTCAGCAGTTCGGCGGGCAAAAGAATTTCGACCGCGTAAAAATAGGTGTAGGTCCGGATCCCGGTGGTGACGTACGCGGCAAATATGTTTTACAAGTTGAGCCAAATACCGATCTCTGGGTTCGTTGCATAAAATACGCCGCCCAAGCTTGTCTGGGATGGCTAGAGAAAGGTGCCGTTGAGGCTGCCAACAAGTTCAATGGTTTGGATCTGTCTGTCAACGACAGTGAAACAAAGAGGCAACCATTGGATATCGACTTGGATCCGGACGCGAAAAAATAATCTTGTTGCAAGCGCCATTTGTATCAATTTGTTGCTGCAAAGAGACTAGCAATTGTTTGCTCTTGAATAGTTTCTTGACCTTGTCGGCACGGCATTTTGGATCTGTTGGCAAGCTTTCTAGAAAGCCTAAACAAGCAGTTTTTAGATGGCGCAGTTGCTTATATTCAACTTGTAAGGATGCTTTCTCTTAACAAGAGAACTGCGCATTTGTTTAGAGTAATCTTCAGAAGCGTAGTGCCTATCCAACGCCTCCCGATAGTTGTAAGTACGTTAAAATTTGCCCTTGATAAAAACAAGAAGCCAAGCGGGGCAACAATGTTACTAGACGCCGTTTTAAGCAATCGTGAAGGCAGCGCTGCCAGAAATTTCATACTGTCCGCCATCTGGTGGTCAATATTAGGAATGGGCGCGGGAATGCTGGGAGGACTCGAGTTCTCCATGCCTGACCTGATACACAACATTCCACAACTTTCTTTTCCACACTTGCGCATGTGGCACGTCAACGGTGTAGCCATCGGTTGGCTGTCCATGGGTTATGTTGGTGCTATGTATTACATGGTGCCGTCGCTGGCTAAGACAAAGCTCTGGTCGGAACGCCTGGGTAATTTCACCATGTGGGCGTGGAACGCTGTCATGGTTGGCGCGTTCTGTACTTTATTGAACGGCTCAACCGAAGGTCGTGAATACGCCGAGTTGGGCGCTGTACTTGATGTGCTTGTAGCAATTGCTCTTGTCACAATTGCCGCCAATGTTTATATGACCGTCGTAAATCGGAAGGTCAAGAAATTATATGTATCGCTTTGGTATTTCTTGGGCGCACTTTTCTGGTTCCCGCTTGTGTACATCATTGGTCAGCGTACTTTCGTAGCATTGCCTGGTTTAAATGACGCCATTGTTGGTTGGTTCTACGGACACAACATCCTTGGTATGTGGTTCACCACCGTCGGCGTGGGCATGATGTATTACCTTTTGCCCAGACTGACCAATGCTCCTTTGTATAGTCATGGACTTTCCATGTTAGGTTTCTGGGGAATTGCACTTTTCTATGCACCGACTGGGACGCACCACATTTTGCAGTCGCCTGTTCCTGAATGGCTGAAAGCAATTGCCGTTATCTCATCGGTATTTCTTTTGGTGCCGGTGCTCACCGTTTTGACCAACTTCTTCATGACCATGAAGGGTAAGTGGCAACAGGTGGTCACAGACTTGCCGCTGCGCTTTGCTGTTACCTCATGTATGTTCTATTTGGTAACTTGCGTACAAGGTCCTTTCCAGGCAACTCGTTGGGTTAACTGGTACTTGCACTTCACGCAGTGGGTTGTCGGACATGCTCACTTAGCGCTGCTTGGAACCTTCTCCTTTATTTTGACCTCGGCCATTTATTACGGTTTGCCTAGATTGACCGGCCGCGAATGGCACAGTCAGGGTCTTATTCGTGCTCACTACTGGTTGAAGTTCTTAGGGTTCTTGCTGATGATGGTGTCACTGACTATTGCCGGTTTGATCCAATCTGCAGGTTGGGCATTCGGTGTGCCAGTTGATCAATGGGGACTGCAAATTCGTCCGTACTGGGGACTGAGAGCAGTCAGTGGAGTGATGATTGTGCTCGGACAATTGCTATTTGCCTATAACGCATTTAAGTCGTTGTATACACCGGCAGCTAAGGCTGTCGATGCGAAGACGGCGGAGGTGAAAGCCTAATGAACGGCTATCGTCTTGGTGCCATAGGTATCGTTATTACCTTCTTCACTATCATTACAGCGACAGTGCTTCTGCCGATGGTGCTGTTTAATCCGGTACCGTCAGGACATGGAAACAAATACGTCAAAACCGACGTAGTCAACCCAGCACGCGGCAGACAGATATATGTCCGTGAAGGTTGTTTCTATTGCCATACGCAATTTACGCGTCTGCAAGATAGAGGATATGGACCGCTGGTTAAAGCCGGTGACTATGTGTGGGAGACTCCGCACCAATTGGGTACGGCTCGCACCGGTCCGGACTTGACCAATGAAGGCGGTAAGTTTCCTTCGGAATGGCAGAAAGCTCACTTGATTAATCCGCGTGCTGTTAAGCCGGGTTCAATCATGCCCAGCTTTTCTTACTTGACCAATCGCGACATGAACGACCTGGTGGCATACATTCAGACATTGGGCAACCAGCGTACAGTGCATGCTTATGTTGAAGCTCCGGCTGAATATGAGCTTGTTTATCTGCCGAAGAAAACAGTTGATACCAATTCAGACGCAGCGGCTAATGCCGGTCGCGGTATCTATACGCAGAACTGTGCAGCTTGCCATGGTCTAGAAGGTGAAGGCAACGGTCCAAACTCCATCTCCTTGGAGAAAAAGCCGGCCAACTTTACCCGAGCTTTCTACAAACAGTATCCGGATGCTTTCTGGTTCTATCGCGTCAGCGAAGGTGTAGCTGGAACACGCATGCCACGCTTCAACGAAATATTGACCGAGGAAGAACGCTGGTACCTGGTGGCATATTTAAAGACCTTGCCGCAAAACCAGGAAGTTGTCGTCGACAAACTTGATCAATTGAACAAGGTCGGACAAGTGCACTTACCCAAGTTGACCGAACAAGAGTGGGAACCCCATTCAGGTGGAGAGTAGATATGTGCCCTAATTGCATCTTGAACCAAGTTGGCATATCACCGGGACTGTATGTAGCTTTTGGCGTCTGTCTCATCTTCTTTGTTGTAGGTATTGTGGCCATGTTGTGGGCTTTCCGCAACGGTGAGTTTGAAGACATGGAAGAAGTTAAGTACGAAATGATGACCGATGGCGAGAGCCCAGTAGCTCCAGCTCATGGTCAAAGTCAGTTAAGCAGCTAGGCGGTAAAAAATGGCCCAAGAAAAGAAAAAGCCAGAAGTTGTAGTCAATCCGAATGAACTCGGAGCGCCAACTGAACATTACGAAGAGGTCGCTGAGTACCGGATCGGTGAAGGTCCTCCACCGCTCTTCTTGATCATTGCCTTTGCCATTATCGTCATCTGGGCCTCGATTTCATGGATTCCTTTCTTTGGATATTAAGATGTTGAACAAGACCTTGTCGTTGAAAACACTAAGCCTTTTAGTTGCCCTGCCGGCAGCCATGACAATTTCTGCCTGTACTCAAAAGGTGGATATCAAAGGCGCTGATGACAAACTGGTCAGCCGTCAGGTAACTGAAGCTGACAATGTAGTCATCTATCCTGACGATAACCCGTCCATACCTGACGGCAAGGCTGTCTATAACAAGATGGAGTGCGCAACTTGCCACGGTGCAGACGGCAAAGGCATTGCCAACAAGACGACAGTCGACTTAAGCAACGAAGTTATGGTGCACAAGCAGAAGCCATTAGACCTTTACTATTTCCTGACTTACGGCAGACAAATGGCAGAGGGTTCAGCTATTGTCCAAGGTCATGAAGTTAGCCACCCGGCATTGAAGAATAACCTATCCCGTAAGGAAGTATGGGACCTGGTTTTCTATACCCGTTCTATAGCTGTTCCGCCTTTGGCGCAAAAGGAAATTGATGATATGGATGCCGTATTTGGCGCCAATTGTGCTGTTTGCCACGGCAAGCGTGGTCACGGTGACGGTCCATTAACTAAGAACTTTGCCCTGCAGCCGGTACCGGCTAATTTCCACCAATTCAACCGTTTCTTTGACCGCACGGACGATGTCCTCTGGGACCACATCGCCAACGGGATTAAGTGGGAAGGCATGCCTAATTTCCTGAATAAGCAAGACAGGGCTAAGAACATAAAGTTTGACGAAGCTTACATTAAGAAGCTGGTGCAGTTTGTGCGCCATTTCCACACCTCTGACCAGCCTACGGTTGCCGTAGGACTGAATGTACCGGCCAGCCAAATAGCACCGGATCAGAAATAACGATAGAGTAGCAATAGGCAGAAACTTTCGATTAAAGGAAGTGATTAAAATGACCGAGGGAACATCAAGAAGACTAATTCTCAAAACAGTGGCCGCCATTCCATTGGCATTAACCTTTGGCTTGGTAGCATCGCCCTTATTGCGCTTTTTGAGACCGACGATAAAACCGCTGGATCTGTTTGGTCCTTCTGATCAACCCAAGCCGAAGAAGGATGTCAATTTTAAGAACAGCGACTTCCCGGAAGCTTGGACATGTATACCCTTTATGTTTGAACAAACATACAAGGAGTACAATCCCGAAGGTCAAGAGGTACGTAAAATACCTGGCTATATAGTCTCCCTGCCTAATGGTGAAAAGGTTGCTTACAGCCGTATTTGTCCTCACCTCGGCTGTGTATTTAACTTTGTCAAGGATCCTGAAGAGTGTGCCAAGGGCTATAACTACAAGCCGACCGGACCAGTTTTTGCTTGTCCGTGTCACTTGAGCGTTTATGATATTGCCCAGGGCGGCAAGGTGGTATCTGGTCCAGCGCCAAGACCACCAAGAC
Source organism: Chloroflexota bacterium (assembly GCA_005240105.1). Lineage (GTDB taxonomy): Bacteria > Cyanobacteriota > Vampirovibrionia > Obscuribacterales > Obscuribacteraceae > SBAT01. The sequence goes on along the minus strand of SBAT01000089.1, from coordinate 261 downwards.
GCTTTGATCTGAAAAAAGACGGAGACAACATAGCAGTCTTATCACTGGAGGCCGGGGGAATTGCCTAGTACAACTAAGGATGCGGGGCTGATGGGTGCCCTAGTCAAAACAAATGATTGGCTAAAGACACGGATAGCCAATATAGATATTTTTGATGAACATTACCAAGTCGAGGCAAAGACCAACCCGTTTTATGCCATCGGTTCAATCTTTTATTTGGTCTGGGTGATCGTGATGCTCACCGGTGTGGTTTTGATCATG
>SBAT01000066.1 GCA_005240105.1 Chloroflexota bacterium | reverse complement strand
GGAGGAAATTGTGCCGATTGTTAAAGTCGATGATCTGGTAATCGGCGGGGGAAAGCCGGGGCCAGTGACGAAGAAGTTGCAGTCGGCGTTTACGGAGTCGGTGCGGGCGTGGTTGGGTAGGTAACCCCCTTTGTCATGGCGCCCGGCTGCCCCTTTTGTCATTCTGAGCCCTTTTTACTTTGTCATTCCGAGCAAAGCGAGGAATCTGCCGCGACGGTTCTAAGTTCGTCTTGTTTAAATCCAACAACGATTCTGTGCGGCAGATTCCTCGGCAGAGCCTCGGAATGACAAAGTCAATCAAAACGCCGCGTGTAACGGGCTTCGATATCCTTTAGCATGTTGAATAGTTGATTCGACATCTGCTCCCTAACTTGCCGTACGGCTGCCTTCTTGTTTTGCTTGTGTACCGGCAAGTATTCGAGCATGTTGATTGGATCGCCCACCTTAAGGAGTACTAGCCGCGGTCCCTTGTTGTACGCGTGACCGAATACTTCTCGCTCGATAATTTCAATTGTTTCTGCCAGGTTTTCCTGTGAGGAGTCGGCATCTGGCAGATTGCGATCGAGGCTTACGAAATTAAGCACATGTGCAATGTCTTTGTTGGCGTTAGTAATAAACTCATGCTTTGTGATACTTGATGATTCAGGTAGTTGAAGCTTTCCACTGCTGAAATCAGTGAGTCCTTTTTGCAGAAAATGCACCCAGTCTAAATGCGGAATAGAAGCAGGAAGAGTTATGCCCAACTTTTCCGCCAGACCTTGCAGTATGGCGATGCGCAAGTTCTGGATTCGTTCAACTAAAGTCATTTTTCTTGTGGGATGGCAGTCGTACTGAATCTCTAATCGACACAATAACGCTTCAATAGAGTTAATTATTCTCTCTGGCAGTTGATGATCAGCTGCGTACAATCCAAATTCTGTCTCCAGTTTTCGCAGGCTTTTTGATAGGTTGTTTGTTATGTCTCTTCGATAGAAATACTTGATTGCCAGCGGCACTAGATAGATAGTCGAACCCGGCTTTATTTCTTGCAGGTCTTCCAGTGCGGCAAGAGCAATTTGGGCAGCACCGGGTTCTAGAGTCATCAGCAAGTCACTGTCGTGAGAGACTTCGCCTTCTGGAAATATGACCAATTTCCTTTTGCCGCGCAAGAGAACATTGATGGTGGTGCGGAAGGCGTGAAAGTCTGGGACGCCACGCTTAACAGGATAGCAACCCATGTGTTGAAGGAAGAAGGCATTCAGTCCCTTGTGTCCGTAAAAGAGAACATGCGCTGCGAGGTAATTGAATTCTTCATTCAAAATGTCGGATAGTGCAAAGACAACGTCTGCGTCGAGCAGGGATGGGTGGTTGGGGCAGAGAATGACTCGCTTGGTATTTAGCGCCTTTAGTTTGGCGATGCCGTCATCGATGACTTTGATTGACACTGGACCGAACTTGAGTTGCAGCGAGACAGGACGAATTACTTTCAATAACGAAAGCATGAATGGGTTGTCTTTGGGTTGTCTGCCGGAGGTCATGTGTTAGCAACGTACCCCATCTTTGTCATTCCGAGTGAAACGAGGAATCTGCCGTGCCGAAGAGAGGCACATGTTTGGCAACACGTATTATCTACCCCTTGCGGTAGATTCCTCACTTCGTTCGGAATGACAAAGGGGAGATCGGAATGACAAATGCTACGCTACGCCTATTTATCAGCAACTAAAAATCAGCGGTTTTGGGGGCGCGTGGAAAAGGAATTACGTCGCGGATGTTGGTCATGCCGGTGACGAATTGGACGGTGCGTTCAAGTCCCAGTCCGAAGCCTGCGTGCGGTACGCTGCCGAAGCGGCGGAGATCTAAATACCACCAGTATTCTTCCGGGTTTAAGCCTTGAGCTATCATGCGCTTTTCAAGGACTTCAAGACGGTCTTCTCTCTGGCTGCCGCCGATTATTTCGCCAACTTTTGGCACCAGGACATCCATCGCGCGGACTGTTGTCTCGTCATCACTGAGCTTCATGTAGAAGGCCTTTATACCGGCTGGATAGTCAGTGACAATTACTGGCTTCTTGAATTTCTTTTCGGTCAGGTAACGCTCATGCTCGGATTGCAGATCACATCCCCAGGAAACAGGGAATTCAAATGTCTCACCGCAGCTCTTCAATATTTCCACGGCTTCTGTATAGGTAATACGTGCGAAGTCGCTGTTAACTATGCTCTTGAGCGTTTCGATGACTGTGTTGTCGATGCGCTCATTGAAGAATTCCATGTCGGTTGGGCAGTTAGTCAGGACATCGTTGAAAATTGTCTTGAGGAATTGTTCGGCAACACCCATGTCGCCTTCCAGATCGCAGAAAGCAATCTCAGGCTCTACCATCCAGAATTCTGCTAAGTGGCGCGATGTGTTGGAGTTCTCAGCGCGGAACGTTGGTCCGAAAGTATAGACATTGCTTAGAGCTAAAGCGTAAATCTCAGCTTCCAATTGTCCGGACACGGTGAGGTTTGTTGGCTTTCCAAAGAAATCTTGCTCGAAATCTATGGCTTTGCTGTCGCCGTTTTGATATGGAATGTTGTTCAAATCCAGCGTTGTGACGCGGAACATTTGTCCGGCACCTTCGCAATCACTTGCTGTGATAATCGGCGTGTGGACGTAAATGTAACCGCGCGACTGGAAGAAGTTGTGGATGGAGCGGCAAATTTCATTGCGCACGCGAGCAACGGCACCAAAGGTATTTGTGCGTGGACGCAGATGGGCTATCGTGCGCAGGAATTCCATGGACGTGCCCTTCTTTTGCAAAGGGTAAGTAGCCGGATCCGCGTATCCAAATACCTTTAGGGACTCGCTTTTAACTTCTGTTGCTTGACCTTTAGCAGGTGATTCAACGATGTTACCTATTACTTCAACGCTGCTGCCAATGCCCAGCTTCAAAACTTCTGAATCGTAGTTGGGCAGCTTGTTCTCAGCCAGTACTTGCACGTTCTTAATTGTCGAGCCGTCATTGAGTTCCAGAAATGAGAACCCAGCTTTTGAATCACGTCTAGTTCTAACCCAGCCGCAGATGCGGACTTTCTTGCCGATGTTGGCTGGTTCGAGTGCTTGGGCTACTGTTGTTCTTTCCATTTGCATTGTTTTCATTACCATTATTTTTTGCGGATGAAGTAAACACCATCACGGATGGCGAGAAATACTGCTTCGACTCTTTGGTCTTTTGCTACATGGTCATTCAAAGCAGCTATTGCTGTGGCATCGCTTGATTTTGGATCGACCACTTCCCCTGACCAAAGCACATTATCGACGAGGATGATACCGCCTGATTTCATCAGTGGCATTACTGCTTCGTAGTAGTTTGTGTAATTGCCCTTGTCTGCATCAATAAATGCTAGATCAAATTGACCGTTGAGTTTGGCAATGCTATCCAGTGCCGGACCTTCCATGATCTTGATCTTTTTGCCGTGTTCGCTGCGAGCAAAATAACCTTTGGCAAACTCAATAGCCTTAGGATTGATATCGCAAGTGATAACTTCACCATCGGCAGGTAATCCCTCAGCCATGGACAATGCTGAATAGCCAGTAAAGGTGCCGATTTCTAAAACTCTTTTAGCTGATGAGACTTGCACCATCAACTTTAGAAAACGCCCTTCCAGACGACCTGTGAGCATCTGGGGGATTTCCATTTTCTCGTAAGTCTCTGCCGTCAGCTCCTGTAGAAGCGGTCCGTCTGTGGAAGTTTTGCTAAAAGCGTACTCTTCCAACTCTGGTTTCAGCAGGGTTAACATGGCATCCTCCCGTGTTTTAGTCTTCTGTTTATACCAGATTAGGACTATTAGTAGTAAGATTCTTACGATAGATGAGCACAGCATGGGCTGTGGCTTTCGCAAGAAGTCTTGAGCTGATGAATCCCTTACGCGCAGATCATATAAGTCCTCTCGACATGTTCAAAATTGGTGTCGGCCCGTCTAGCTCGCACACGGTTGGACCTATGGTCGCGGCCATTGCCTTTCGCGAAGGGATCATCAAGGACTTGGCAGGTCAAAATAAGTCCGATTTAAGACTGCAAGTGGAGCTCTACGGTTCGCTTTCGGCAACGGGGCAGGGGCATGCCACGGATGGTGCCGTCTGTGCCGGACTCTGTGGTCTGAGCCCGCGTACAGCAGAAGTTGACGACATCTGGTCGGCAATGCCTAATTTGCAAGAAAGTCCTGTATTGAAAATGGATAATCTATTGGTTGCCTTTCAACCGAGCAAAGACATCATCTGGCATGGTTGGTTCATGGATGGACAACCGCTGCCACATCCAAACACAATTCGGTTTCGTCTATTCGAGGGCGACAAGAAAGTTGCAGAGAGAGTAATTCTTTCTGTTGGCGGCGGGTTTGTCGAGTCGGTAAATCCGGCAACGGGCATGCGTTCGGCACCTGCTGATCGCGATCCGCAAATAAAAGTTGCTTATCCGTATAACTCAGCACAACAGTTCGTTGAACAATGCACAAAAAATAGTCTTGAGCCATGGCAAGTTGTAATTGCCAATGAAGCAACGCGTGGGCTCGATGAGAAGACGTTGCGTGCCAAGCTTGATGAAATACTGGATGCGATGGAAGCTTGTATCGAGCGCGGACTGCACACCGATGGAATACTGCCGGGCGGCTTAAATGTCCAGCGTCGAGCAAAAAAATTATATGAGCAAATAAAGACAGGCGTTGTGCCTGGTTGGGCAGGCAATGATTTGCGTCCATCAGTGTTTGCTATGGCCGTCAATGAAGAAAACGCTGCCGGTGGTCGCGTGGTAACAGCGCCTACTAATGGCTCATCCGGATTGATACCAGCTGTGTGGCGGACATTGAAAGAGACTGAGAATTTAGCACGAGAGACGATGCAAAATGGATTGATAACTGCATCAGTTGTAGGGGCGCTAGTAAAGGTCCATGCTTCAATTAGCGGTGCTGAAGTTGGCTGCCAGGGCGAAGTGGGTACTTCTTGTGCCATGGCTGCAGCCGGTGCAACGATAATGCTAGGTGGCAATGTGCATCAGATGGAGATGGCTGCAGAAATTGGCATAGAGCACCATCTGGGAATGACCTGCGATCCGATTAAGGGACTGGTACAGGTACCTTGCATCGAACGTAATGCAATGGGTGCGGTAAAGGCTCTGAATGCTGCCTCGCTAGCACTCGCATCTGATGGCACGCACCTTATATCACTAGATCGATCCCTGGAAGTTATGAAGCAAACCGGTCTTGATATGAATCAAAAGTATAAGGAAACCGCTACCGGCGGACTGGCTTTAGGTTAAGAGCTGGCGCACATATTTAGCGAAGTACGTCACTGCGCACAGTTTGGAACTGTCACCCTGAACGAAGTGAAGGGTCTCGCATGTTAACTTGTGAGATTCTTCACTTCGTTCAGAATGACATCATCACGATGATTGATCCCGATAGACTTCACTGAACCCTTACGTTTTACAAGCTTTTTAATGATTTAGAGCGTGCCAACAACTTGTCGGCTTCGGCGTGGCGTTGCATCCGTTTTAGAAGGACGGAATACTCTTCAAGGATGGGAGAGATCATGCAGGTGTCTTTGCCGTTTGATTTTTGTGTCAGTGATATAGATGTCTTAAAGGCTTGTTCGGCTGCGCTGAAATTTCCTTGCCTGGTATAGATTTGACCCAGTGCCAAATAACACGATGCGCCATTCCAGCCTTTTGCCAATATTTGTCTGTAGAGTTGTTCAGCCTCTGCGTATTGCCCTGTGT
>SBAT01000362.1 GCA_005240105.1 Chloroflexota bacterium | reverse complement strand
GGGCGACCCAGGCTTGAGAACAAACGACAATGCGAAACCTAAAAGCCAGATGACACAAGCGCAAATTGTCACCTTGTTCATCAGGCTGAAAGTGCTCCTTTCAATAGATTAGCAATTGCCTTAATTTCAATTGGGATTTGTTCAACTCTTATGCCGCCGGCGACAATGCTTCTAGCAAATCCAACTTTGTCAAAATCGCCTAAACCCCTCTCACGCCAGAGGCGATTTAGAATTACAGTCCGCCTTTCTTGCCCATCCAGATCTAAAAGTGTTATGGGCGAGGTATCCTTTATTGGCTGAAGATATCGATTGAGCAATTCGATAACAACTGCCTTATCAAACACATCTTCAATCTCACCGGATGATAGGACATGCAAGCGATCGCCAGGTCTTAGCATATCCATAACCAATTGCGATTCTTCGGCAGCGTCATTATCAAGAACAACAACAATCGGTATTGCCACCAGATCTCTCAAATCCAGATAGCGCCGAGCGGCCTGCTTTGCTCCGCCTACTGGAGCAACCAGCACGGCGGAATAATCCAAATCGACTCCTAGACTGCGAGTCAAGTACGGTATCAAGAGCGCTTCCGTCGGACCCTCGACAATTAAGAGCATTTGCGGCAAAAAAGTCCCCGGCAACCTATTGCGCCAGGCTGCATACACTTCTCTAAAACAAGCTTGTGCTTCGACTATTGTCTTGGCAGTAAATTCTTGAAAGCGGTTCTCAAATTCTTCCAGGCAGGCAATAAAAAATCCTGCTCTGTTATCCCCAGCCCACGGCCCTTCAGAATTCACGCGAGTGAAATCAAGTTGCATCTCATCCAGAGAATACAACCAGTGCATTTGCGCCTTTTCAACGGCAAGGTCTTTCAGCCACGACTCTTTTGATTTGATGGATTGCTTGCCATCTTCATTACGCCACCACTGGCAATACCAGGCTTCGAAACTCACGGGGCTATAACGTTCTACATCTTCCAGAGCCAACACAGCGTTTAAAAGTTTGTTAGCAATTGTTGCTGCGTCAGGGTCCACCCCAAAGGACAGACGAAAAATACTTTCTTGAACAGAGCGGGGCAACTCTTCAAATGCCCGTGAATTGACAGCCGGGTATTTAATCTGTTTGGCCGAAAGCTCATAAAGCCTGGCCACCCGATCAGCTGGATCGTCAAAGCTTACGAATCGCTGTAAACAAGCCCAGAATTCTTCAGAAGATGAGGAGCGAACCTTGTAGGGTACCCCTAGATGTCTGACTTCACCTTCACTCGACAGTTTTTTCTCTAATGCCAAAAATTGAAACCACTTAAAAGAAACAGCCTATATATTATATTGCAAGAATTATATTGTAATAGCCATGGTGGACGATGGCGTTATTACTGAGGGTTCTATTTGGGCGGCCATCTGGCATATGTCCTGGCCGATAGTGCTTGATTTCGGCGCCATAGCTCTTGCCAGCCTTTTTGATGCCTGGATAGCTGGTCGCATAGGATCCAGCGCCCAGGCAGCCATTGGCGTGGGCACCCAAATAATGTATCTGCTCATTATCCTTACCAATGCCCTGCCCATGGGAACCAGCGCCCTGGTCAGTCGATTTTGGGGAGCAGGAGACAAGGCAAATGCCTTGGAAGCAGCCCGGCATTCAATTATTTTTGCCTTCTTCTTCGGCACAGCCTCGGTGATATTTGGACTGAGTATATGCCGTCCGCTTCTTAGATTCCTGGGCGCAACACCAGAGACCGAAGAGTTAGCCTGGCAACTTTTACAGTTTGAACTTCTCTCCAATCTGCCGTTTTGCGTCTTATGGATAACCAAAGCTGTTTTCCGCGCCAAGGGCAATGCGCGTTTACCGATGGCCATTACCTTCTTTACTTGCGCAGTAACTGTTTGTTCAGAACTCCTTCTTTGCATTTACCCATTCCAATTAGGCATGGCTGGAATTGGCATTTCTTGGTTAGTGGCATCGTTTTTAAGCGCGGCCATTATTCTTCATTTGCTGAAAGAGTCAGATTTTGGCAATGCCTTGAACCTCAAATACCTGATGCCCAAATACTGGTCGTTGACCTGGCTCAAAAGACTGATGAACATCGGTATACCCGCTTGCATCCAGGACGTCGTCTGGGTAGTGTGCAATTTTGCCATTCTGCTCATTCTTGCTCGCACTCATGACCCAACGGCAGGACAGGCCGCCTGGGCAGTTGGTTTGCGCGTCGAGGAACTTTTAGCATCGTTCCCCTTATATGCTCTGGCTCGCGCATCTGGAACTATTGTCGGTCAAAACTTGGGAGCACAACGACCGGACAGGGCCAGTTTGGCCGGATGGCAGATAGCTGCCGCTTCGGCGTGTTGGTGTCTTATTGTTGTGATTTGTATGTTTCTCTTCGGCAGAAACATTGCCGGCTTCATGAGCAACAGCCCGGATGTTATTGCTGATTCCGTACAATACCTGCAAATAATTGGACTTTCACTTCCCTTCCAGGCATATGCAATTACTCTGTTTGGCGCCATGCAAGGCGCCGGCTACACACGTTGGCCGATGATTGCTGAAGTTGTTTGTTTGTTGTTCGTGCGCTTGCCACTTTGTTTTTACCTATCCATTGGATTGCATTTAGGCTCCCTTGGCACTTGGATCGGCATGTCTCTATCAGTAGTCTTAGTTGGTTTGCTGGCCGCCTGGCAATTCAAAATGGGCGCCTGGAAAACACAGCAAGTCTAGGCGTACATTTACTCGAACGTCGTCTTGATTTAAGTAAAAGCCAACATTAACCTCTTGACTGTGAACTTTTTGACCCCCTTGACCGTCTATATAAAAGCGGCAAATGATACAGAACAAGATTTGACACTTATACCATTTTGGTATAAGATAAAGAGTGGTTTGAACAACCGATGCTAATACAAAACAGACAAGCACTAGAGACGTTCTGGGACAAGCACCAGGGCGCCAAAAAGGCTTTGGAGTCGTGGCTGAACAAGGTTTTGGCAGCTGATTGGAATAACTTCGCCGAAGTCAGGCCTACATTTAATTCTGCTAGCTATGTAAAACCCTGGATCATATTCAACGTTGCCGGAAACAAATATCGAGTTCAATCAGAAATCGATTTCAAACGGAAAATAATAAAGATATTGAGAGTAGGAACGCACGACGAATACGACAGTTGGAACCTATGAAAGCAATCGACATCGACAAAGACTACTTGAGTTTGATTAAGAGATTTCCTCTTCGTCGAATTAAGAACAGGTCCGAATTGGAAGCAGCAGGCAATATCTTCACGGAGCTTGGACTCAAGAAACACCGCAGTAATGGCGAAAACGATTATTACGACATGATCGGACAACTGATCTACCAATATGAATCAGATCATTTGCCCAACCCCAAGCCAATGTCCGCGCACGAGATGCTTCTCTCCTTAATGGAAGACAATGGACTAACTCAATCCGAATTATCTAGACAAGTGGGCTGTCACCAGTCACATATCTCAGACTTCTTGTCCGGGAAAAGAGGATTGAGCAAGACAACTATTGCTAAATTGTCAGCACGCTTCAAACTGTCACCCAGCGCCTTTCTCTGAAGCCACTAGGTAACCTGACACCAACATTTAACCTCTTGACTGTGAACTTTTTGACCCCCTTGACCGTCTTATAGATATAAGCACAAAAGGGGTAAGCGTCATGACAAACACGATCTCATTGGCATCCAGGCTCCAGTATGCGGTTCCACAGATTAAACTGTGCATGGTGCACGAAAATTTCGACCAGGCAAATCTCTATAGACTTAGAAAGATTAGTGATGTTGATCTTTTCCTATCACCGCTCCGGCACGCCACAGAAGAGCACTTCGTTAGCCTGCACTTAAATGCAAGGCAAGATATCATCGGGCTGCATGAAGTATCTCATGGGTCACTGGTATCATCGGTGGTGCATCCTCGAGAAGTGTTTAAGGCGGCTATTGCCGCCAACAGCTTTTCAATTATTGTTTGCCACAATCACCCGTCAGGAGCACGCGTGGAACCTTCAGATGAAGATATTGAAATAACCTACAGACTTTTGAAGGCTGGTAAAACTCTCTGTGTGCCGGTAATAGACCATGTAATCTTAAGTCCCAATCAGCCTCTTTATAGTATTAGAGAAAACATGCCTGAGATCTGGGAATTCGGGGCTTAATATGCTATTTTGAGGCAATCCTATATATACGCACATAGATAGTTCTAGATGTGATCTGCTTAAGGTGTTGACCCATGGACGGATACGCACGACGCACTTCCACCACCGTTAAGGTTGGGGACCAATTTATTGGCTCAAGCCACCCAGTGCTTGTACAGTCGATGACTAATACAGCCACGGAAGATGCGTTGGCTACAGCAAAGCAAGTCTATGAGCTCGCACAGGCGGGTTCAGAAATCGTGCGCATTACGGTGAACACACGCGAAGCTGCTCAGGCGGTACCGCAAATAGTCTCTGAGCTGGAAAAACTTGGTGCCAATGTCCCTCTGGTCGGTGACTTCCATTACAACGGACATCTATTACTCAACGAATACAAAGACTGCGCCAGGCTGCTTGCCAAATATCGCATCAATCCGGGCAATGTAGGTCGCGGAGACAAGCACGACGATAATTTCAAATCAATGATCGATGTAGCACTCAAGTTTGATAAACCTGTTCGCATTGGCGTCAACTGGGGATCACTCGATCAAGACTTGCTGGCGCGCATGATGGATGAAAACGCCCAGTCAAAAAACCCACAAGATGCCCATGAAGTGTTAATTGAAGCCATTGTGGCCTCAGCCATTGAATCAGCACAAGCTGCTGAAAGCTACGGCATGCGTCATGATCAAATTATTCTTTCGGCAAAAGTATCGACAGTACCAGATTTGATAGAAGTCTACAGGCGTCTAGCTTCTCGTTGCGACTATGCACTACATTTAGGGCTTACGGAAGCAGGCATGTCGACAAAGGGAATAGTCGCCTCAACGGCCGCCTTGTCCGTTCTTCTTTTGGACGGCATCGGTGATACCATCCGCGTCAGCTTAACGCCGGAACCAGGCGCCAGCCGCACGCAAGAAGTCTTAGTTTGCCAGCAAATTCTGCAATCTATTGGACTGAGATCTTTTACTCCGCAAGTTACAGCATGTCCTGGCTGCGGACGGACTACAAGTTCGGTGTTTCAAGAGCTAGCCAAGCAAATTCAAGAGCATCTACAGAGGGAACGAGCAATATGGCAGAAAGAATTCCCCGGTTCAGAAGAAATGAAAGTTGCCGTCATGGGCTGCATCGTTAATGGACCCGGTGAATCACGTCATGCAAACATTGGCATTTCCTTGCCCGGCACAGGCGAAGAGCCACGCGCGCCAGTCTACATAGACGGTGAACACGTAACTACACTTGCTGGTCCAACACTAACGACGGACTTTATTGCCATGGTCAACGAATACGTGAAAGAGAAGTACGGGCAAACTGTGACGGCTCGCTAGGTCCGCCTTTGTCATTTCGACTGACCGAGCCGCAGGTGAGGGAGCAGAGAAATCTGCAATTGCGAAACTCGATTGTCGCGATCAAGACAATCGCCGGATCAGCGCAGCAGATTTCTCCACTTCGCGCTTGCATCGTTCGAGGACACATTTAGTGTCCTCTCATTGGTCGGAATGACAAAGGAGTCATCAGAATGACAAAAGCGTCTTAATTCTTCCCGTTCAGATGCTTCAACTCGTCCGTCAACTTTGGTACAAATTCCAGCACGTCACCAACAATGCCGTATGTGGCATGTTTGAAAATTGGCGCTTCAGGATCTTTGTTGATAGCAACAATCACCTTGGAAGAGGACATACCGGCAAGATGCTGGATAGCTCCGGAAATTCCACAAGCGATATAAAGCTGCGGACTAACTGTTTTACCTGTTTGTCCGACTTGATGCTGGTGATCAATCCATCCGGCATCAACTACGGCACGTGAAGCACCCAGTGCTGCCCCTAATACATCACAGAGGCTTTGCAGTACCGGCCAATTCTCCGGTCCTTTGATACCACGTCCACCGGCAACAATAATTGGTGCTTCTGAGACTTCAATTGTCTGCCCTTTGGCAGCATGAGTCTCGGTAACCTTAGCGCGAATCTTATCAGCAGTTACTGAAAGATCTTCTACTTGTGCCTGATGTCCAGCATCCGCATCAGCCATACCAAAGCGGTTAGGACGCAGGGTCATGAATACTAGCGGAGAGGAAAACTCGTAAAGTCCAAAAGACTTGCCGGAATACAGTGGCTTCACAGCGGTGAGACTTGAGCCTTCACTCTTAATTTCAACAACGTCTGTGGCAATTGGTGCGTCCAAGCGAGCTGCCACACGCGGCATCAAATCTTTAGCCATTGATGTCTGAGCGCTAAACACATAAGCCGGATCGGCCTTTTGAATAGCGGCAGCTAAAGCTTGTGCGTAACCTTCAGTCGAGTAGTTGGCGAATTCGCCACCATCAACTACAAATATTTTTGCCGGCTTGTACTTACTTGCTTCCGCTGCCAATGCTTTGATATTTTGACCAATGACAACGGCGCTTACTTCACCGCCTGTCTTACCCACCAAACGTGATGCTTCCGACAACGCTTCCAAGCTGGACTTTCTCATTTGTCCGTTACGTTGTTCGATAAAAACCAGAATTCCCTGTGCCATTTCCTTGTATCTCCTAAAGCTTTGTAATGTCTAGATAACTTGCGCTTCTTCTCGCAGGAGTTTCACCAGGGTCTTAGCCTGAGTATCCATGTCACCATCAATCAAGCGACCTTGTGGTCTTGCCGCGGGCATGGTCATTTCTTTGAGGCGCATCTTGCGCTTATCATAAGTAAAGTTTCCAGCGACTCCTAGAGCATTAGCATCTTTCACAGCTATTTCTTTGCGACGTGCAGCCATCACACCCTTAATTGAAGGATAACGTGGTTCGTTCAAGCCCTTTTGAGCACTGAACAATGCAGGCAGACTTCCCTCTACGTACTCATGTGCGCCTTCGATTTCACGCTCTGACTTGAACTTATTGTCGGCAATTTCCAGCTTCACCGTCATGGAGACTTGCGGGATATCGAGCAATTCAGCCAGCATAGACGGCACAGCGCTGTTGTCACCGCCGGCTCCTTGCTGACCGCAGAATATAACGTCATAGCCACCGTCTTTGACAACTGCGGCAAGTACTTTTGCCGTGCTAAGCGGATCAAGATTTTCCAACTCAGCATCTTTCACGTGTATCGCCGAATCAATGCCGCGAGCTAATGAGTCACGCAATACTTCAGTTGTCTCATTGCCGCCAATTGAAATAGCAACGGTTTCTCCGCCAAACTTTTCTTTCAGCTTAAGAGCCTCTTCGATGGCAAATTCATCATAAGGACTTGTGATAAAGCGCACGTCAGCGGTATCAATGTTCTTGTTATCGCTAGCTACTTTGATTTTTGTCTCAGTATCTGGAACTGACTTAATACAGACGGCAATTTTCAAGGTTTCCCCCTTCAGCTCGCCTAACACGCGTGGCGACTAGACCTTGAATTATAGGTCAACAACGAGTGTTGGCCGGGTTTTTACAAGTTTCCTTAACTGACTTCTCTTTAAATGAAATTAGTGATTGAAGTCGCTAATTATGGATTTTCCGGCTTCTTCAACTCCGGCTTGTCATAGCATTTCTCGGCTTCGCACCAGGCGATATGATCAACGAGCTTATCCGGGTCGTCATAAACAGCCAAAAGATCCAAATCCGAGGGAGAAATCATCCCCTGCGGCAGCATTGTATTTTTCATAAAATCAAGCAGAGGCTGCCAATATTGCGAGCCGACAAGGTAAATGGGAAAACGCTTTATCTTCTTAGTCTGAATTAAGGTGATTGCTTCACTCATTTCGTCGAGGGTGCCGAAACCACCTGGCAACATAATAAAAGCCATCGCATATTTGACGAACATTACCTTGCGAATAAAAAAGTAGCGAAAGTCCAGTTC
>SBAT01000050.1 GCA_005240105.1 Chloroflexota bacterium | reverse complement strand
GTGTGTTGTAGTAGGTTGGGTCACCGGACAAAATCATGTCACCGAGAACTAAATTTTCCGTTGCCGCGTGGATGTGGGCTTCTCCGGCGTAGACGTTGACTTTGCCTGTGACTCGACCGATATTAGCTGAAGCTATGCCGTCTCCTGAATAGAGCTTCAAGTCTTGCGACAACCAATCTCCGCCTGTCAATGTTAGGTTTGATTTGGCAGTAAAAGTGCTATCGCGCAGGTTGATGGAATTGAGCGCTTCCATAACCCCACCGGTATTTATTACACCGAGATCCGCTGCAGTCAGTGAGTGGATGTTGATGTTGCCGGCTAGTGCCTGCATGAGTGAACTATTGGTCAATTGCTGAGTGACTGCATTGATATTGCCGAGCTGACTGGCCATTACGCCACTGTTTACAATGCTTGCTGCATTGAGGCTAAGGTTGTTCATAGATGAGAGCATGGCTGTTATGCCGCTATTTGTGATTGAGTTACCGGCAGTCATGGATAGGTTGCCAGTGCTCATAATCGTGCCGGCATTGACGATGTTATTTACAGCGTTGAGTGAGAGATTGGCTAGGGTGGAATTAATCAGGGCGCCGGCGTTGTTATATATATTGGAAGCGTTTATCGACGCGGACGTGACGGCAGGATTGGTTGAAAAAATGTTGTAGGTGCCTGAGTTAACCAGATTGCCGGTTAAATTGAGATTCTGCAAAACGGACGCATTTTGAGAAACCCTTACGCCTTCAGGGACGACCAAATTTGCCAGCCCGCTTGTGATTGTGGGATTTAATCTAAATCCACCACCGACAGCCACCCCTAAATCGTTTAACTGCAGGTACTGGTTGCCGGTATTTAATACCTGGCGGACGGCGACAAATTCGGCGGCGGTGAGTGCTTGCGATGCCTGGACGCTGACTAGTTGTCCACCGACGGTTATATTTGTGGGGCTTATGTCGGTTGGAGCGCTAAAAGTCTTGGCAGTGGAGCTTAAGTCCAGGTCAGGGCTAACAGGCGCAGTGGGCGCAGGTGCTGCGTCTTGGGCAAATGCCGGGGCGGACACAAACAAATACCCCGGCAGAAGTAACTGCCAGGTCAGTAGAAATGTGAACAATTTGGTTAGTAATAAAGGCTTATTTTTAGCGCCAATAGCACTAGCCGACCCTCGAGTAGTTAACCATTAACCCAAGGCTAGCCAATTCAGCAACGAAAACCACTGCCACCGCAGAACATGCCGAACAACGCCCACTCGGGATATATATGCCCAGATGTCAGTATATTTAAACTTCAACTAGCATTTAATGTTTAGGCTAATAAGTTATTACTGCAGGGCAGGCAGCGAATCATCTCGCTCAAGGCAACAGCATCGGCTGTTGGAGGATGGAATAAGATGGTAGAATATTTAGGTGTAGCTAATTGGTATTTGAGTGTGCAAAAACGCGTTGTTAAAAACAGTGAGCGAGTGAAGGTTTCATTCCTCACCAGTGAAATTAACTGCAAAGCCTTAGATGAACTAGCGGGACTTCTGGAGCGAGATCGAACTTATGTAATTAACGAGGCAATTTCATCGTATCTGGAGATTCAGAAGTGGCAACTCTTAGATACAAGAAAGGCTCTTGAAGAAGCCAACGCCGGCGATTTTGCTTCGGATGCGGAAGTAGATCAAGCCTTTGCCAAATACAAAAATGCGCGTTAGATGGCTGCGTGGTGCGCTTAGTAATTTGCATCAGGCTGTTGAATACATTGCTCAAGATAATCCAAAGGCTGCAGCATCGGTGGCGGTGCGGATTAAAGATGCAGTTGATTCTTTGATGAGATTTCCCAATTTGGGCAGACCAGGTCGTCTAAGAGGCACACGGGAGCTGCGAGTAACAGCACTGCCGTATATTATTCGTTACCGAGTAACAAAGCAGCATATAGAAATCCTAAGGATTCATCACACGTCCCAGCTTTGGCCGGAACAGTACTGATTGTTCCCTAATCTAGATTATCGTAATTACGATTATGCTACTTTTTACGTTTTTATCGTAACGCGCTTAACGTACCCGTCTCATGTCTCTGGAATTAAAACGATTCAGGGTCTGAAGTCTTGCTTTGATACGGACCATGCTTAACAGTCGCCATCATTAGGCAGGCTGCCGATTTGAGCAGGCGATTAGCCAAAGCACGATCTTCGCCGTCCCGGCTCAAAACAAGACAGACCATGCTTGCCGGTTACGATATGAGACTGAGGGATGCTTATAGCTCCGTGTATTTTGGTACAGCGAGTTCAGAAATACAGGGATCATAAATGTTAAAACGAGCGACGACTCGGGATTGATCAAGGCAACCCGTACCAGGTTGCGCGTCCGGCACCGTGGCGCACCAATAGCTTTTTCTCGACCAAGCGGCGGAAATGCTCTTTGAGCGTGTTGCCGCTTGCACCGGTGGCGCGCACAATGTCGCGCATGGTCACGCGGCCTTGATCGCGGGCATAGTCCAGAATCTGGACAGCTAATTCCGGCAAGTCGGCGAGTACGATTTTTTCGCGCTCGACTTTAACGG
>SBAT01000161.1 GCA_005240105.1 Chloroflexota bacterium | reverse complement strand
TGTCGGACTGGCATTGTCAGCAGCCAAATTGCTCTACGTCTTTTCGCATTTGGGCATTCGCAGTGAAACACATGAAAACCGAATTGACTTGCATCTAAAAGGGGCGGCCACTTTTTTGAACTTACCCAGACTGGCCGAAGCCCTGGAAAGCGTACCGCTAGGAAAAGAGCTTCATGTGCATTTTGATGATCTGGACTACGTCGACCATGCCGCTTTCGATCTTTTGATGAATTGGGAGCTTCAGCATAAAGCTCAGGATGGAAAGCTTGTGATTGATTGGCACACGCTTGGCTCAATGTTGCCTGAGCGTCGGAAAACTCCTCGCCGCAAGAAAGAGGCAGTCCTGTCAAGCCAGGAAAGAGCTGCTGACCATGAAGCAGCTCATGATGGCGAGAGCCTCGCGTCTCCCTCGGTTATTACCCGGAACGAGCTAACTGCTCTAACCCGGGCAGTTGCGAAAGGAGACAGCCATCAATTGAAGAGGTACATAGAACCACTTGGACTGGAGGGACGAATCGCCCTCCTGCGAAATTTGGAGGACACTTCAAGACAGTTGCACAAAAACGATGGCGATATTCCTGTCCTTGCCGCAAAAGTTGATTGGCGAATGGAAGAAGATGTGACAGCAGATTCCAAACTCAGGCATCATTTGGAAATTCAGCTACGAAAAGAAGTATTGAAAGTTTTTCCAGGGAACTGCTTTTACAGAGAGCGTCTCTTCCTGCATGAGAGGGTGATACGTCGTGAAGTCGAGTATCCAGATCAGGTCTCCCACAAAGTGCGTCGAGAATCGTAGGAATTGTCTGGATGTTAGGGGAGAGGATGTAGATGGACTGGCTTCTAGATGGTGAGATTTGGGTGGCTCTTTTGTCACTAACTGTGATGGAAATTGTTCTCGGTATCGATAACATTATCTTCATTTCGATCTTGGCTGCACGGTTGCCGAACCATCAACAGGCACTGGCTCGAATCATCGGACTAAGCCTCGCGATGATTACGCGTATTGCCTTGTTATGCTCCCTGGCTTGGGTAATGAGCCTGACGAAACCGTTATTCGTGCTTGTTGGACAGGAGATTTCCGGCCGCGACTTGCTACTGCTGGTTGGAGGTGTATTTCTTGTGGCGAAAGCCACCAAAGAGATACACAATCGCATTGAAGCTGATGATGAAAGCATTCAGACCAAGACATATCCATCCTTTTTTGGTACGTTGATTCAAATTGCGATTCTGGATATGGTTTTTTCGCTCGATTCGGTCATAACTGCCGTTGGCATGGTTGATCAGATTTGGGTTATGGTTGTAGCAGTGATTATCTCCATTCTCATCATGATGATATTTTCGGCTCCAGTGAGTAGATTTATCCAGAGCTTCCCGACGGTGAGAATGTTGGCGCTTAGTTTTCTGCTTCTGATCGGAGTTGTTCTGATGGCTGAGGGATTTGGGCAGCATATAAACAAATCTTACATTTATGCTGCCATGACATTCTCGATGTTTGTAGAGGTTTTGAATTTGAGCGAAAGCGAGCGCAGAAAGAAACGCAAAGTCCAGCTGTAACTACGGGGGCTCAAAATAATTATCCATTAATGACAGCCATAAACTGCTGCCCGTACTGCTGTAACTTGTTGTCGCCAATGCCATAGATAGAGCGCATTTGTCTTAGATTGGCTGGTTTGATGCGCACCAGTTCCTGAAGAGTAGCATCGCTGAAGACTATGTATGGTGGCACGTTGCGTTCGTCTGCCAATTGGCGTCGTAGTTTGCGCAGGGCTTCGAAGAGTTGTTTGTCCGGATCGCTCTGTAGAATGTTGTCTTGTTTCTTTTGCTTTGAACTTGATTTGCGCTCGACAGTTGACTTCATTAGTTTGACGGTCGCTTGTCCGCGCATTACTTCCCATGAAGTCCTCGTCAGGCGCAGAATGCTGAAGCTTCTGCCTTCCATAGATTCTTTCTCTTCTTGGGCTAACGCGTCTTGGAAGATGAGCTGGTAAATCCAGTCGCGTATTTCATCGGTGTTATGACCTTTGAGTAAGCCGTAAGTGCTGAGCGTTTCGTGACCCTTCTCGCGAATAGACTTCAGGTTCTCACCGCGCAGAATTGAAATGACATAGCCAATGCCGAATCGCTCATTCAGTCTGGCAACACAGGAAAGTATTTTTTGCGCTACTTCCGTTGCGTTTTCAACGGCAACTGTTTCTCCCAGGCAAATATCGCAAGCGCTGCAGCTTTCTTTCTCGAAGTCCTGCCCGAAGTATTTGACGAGCATGCCGTGGCGGCAATTGGCTGTGCGGCAGTAGTTGTCTATGGAATTTAAGTGCTTGATGGCATTTTGCAGATATGTCGGATCCGTGCTGGATTCTGAGGCCGACTTTTCAATCATGGATTTCCAGCTGAAAAAATCGCTTCCTGAATGCAGTAGGACACACTCAGCAGGCAAGCCATCGCGACCGGCGCGACCGGCTTCTTGCTGGTAATGCTCAAGAGACTTCGGCATTGCCGCATGCAAGACGTAACGAACGTTAGAGCGATCAATGCCCATGCCGAAAGCAACTGTGGCTACAACAACATCACATCGCTCTTCAATGAAAGCTTCTTGGGTTTTGGCTCTTAGCTGCCCGTCCATGCCTGCATGATACGGTAGTGCCTTTACACCTTCTTCTTTGAGGGACTGACACAAGCTGTCCACGTCGGCCCGTCTGAGACAGTAAATAATGCCGCCTTCTTCCTTGTGGCGCCCAATTACAGCCATAGCTTGTTCGGTGATCGAACCAAATCTTGGTAAGACTCGATAAGTAAGATTAGGTCTGTCGAAGTCGCCGATTAACACTGCTGGATTGCGCAGTCCCAATTGCTGAATTATGTCTTGCCGCACTTGCTCTGTGGCTGTGGCGGTGTAGGCGTGAAAGGAGGCATTTGGGAAATGGTATTGCAAGCTTTTTAGCTGGCGGTATTCCGGACGGAAATCATGACCCCAGTGACTTACGCAATGTGCTTC
>SBAT01000144.1 GCA_005240105.1 Chloroflexota bacterium | reverse complement strand
TTCTTCCACATTGGTGAGTTTAAGTATGTATATTGGCAGGCATACTATTGGTTCTAGATTACGGCCACGGGCGGGCTTGTCTCGATCAGCCAGTGGCATTTATATGGTTGAGCTTTTAGTTGCCGTTTTGGTTTCAAGCATACTTGCTGCATCCTTGGCCGATCACTTAGGAGAAACAATGAAGTTGACCACGGGTGGTCAAAATCAGCTGGTTGCTGCAGCAATCGCTCAAGAACTTGTGGATGTGACAAGAAACACTGACTATACGAAACTTTGTACTCTTGTTGGGCAAAATCTTTCTTTCAATGTGAATGGTGACAACGTAGGTAATCCTTTGACGGAGAGACCTCTGATGATGGACATAGCCTCATCAACTATTGGTTGGTCAGCTGCAGCCGTCAAAAATAAGTTTGCCGAAATGTTGCATGATAGTTCACCCACTGTGCAGGAAACTATCTCGAATGCTGGTTGGGGTACGGATGTCGGAGGACAACCAGCTGGCTTGAAAATCGACATACTGGTACGTTGGGACGAACAGGCAATGACTAAAACCTTTGCTATGACGACCTATATTTCACGCCATGGTATTCACAATTACTAGAGGACTTAGCGATGCGCCGTAATTGGAACGTCAGCAAGAAAATGTGCTCTAATCGCCAACAGGGATTTTCACTTGTTGAAATGTTAGTGTCGGTGGCAATTATGGGAATCGTGACGGCAGGCATTAGTGAAATGATGCTGATGAATAGCCAGGGTACGTGGAAGCTTTTCAATCGGGTTGATTCTTTGAATGCAGCACGGACGGCTGTAGATCGCATTGCGATGAATGTGCGGATGGCTCGCAATATAGGTGATATCTATGGACAATCGATTCCGGAGGGAGACCCCGTAGTTTACGTTGATTATGGAACAAATTACTTTCCCGCTCCAAATAATCCAATGTACGGAGGAGGACAAACTCCAGCTGGAGGCTGGCCGTCATCGCCGTGGACTGGCAAGCCTTACATTTTGTCCAATCAATGTCTGGTCGTACAAATACCCATTTTTGATAACTCAGGTTTTCCGAAAAAGTTTGCTGAAGGGACTGGTACACCGCCTGCGACTACTGATTTGGATAACGTAGATACTTATGTGTATATGGTCCTACCTGATCCTACTCAGGCGGGCACTTTCATGCTTCAGGTCGCAAGCTTTAATAGTCCAGAGTCTGCCAGACCAGCTTTAAATCCTCCAAGAACTATATTGAGGGGTATCGTGGGACCATTAGATCCTTCAACGCAACAACCAAGAGTATTTCAATTCTTGGATGTTGCTGGTGTGCCACTTGATTATATTGGAGCTACAACTGCCACATACAGCGGTGTCATTTCTAATTACACGGGTGTCATTGTGAATCTGGAAATCAAACGAGAACAGGTCGAACAGACTGAGAAAAACAGCAGTACACTTGGAATCAAGAGTGAGATTTTTATGAGAAACAATACGTTGGCCACACTGAGTGGCTAGGTACGGAGAGGTCTAGGTATCTATGTCGGTAATACTTTCATTGCGAAAATATTTTAGAGATTTGAATTACGTCTCCAATCTGTTTTGCGCCAAGAAAATCTTCTCTCCGACAAAATCTCAAGAATGCAGTCAGACAGCAAAACACGGTCGAAGAGAAGATGGTTTTGCAGTAGCAGCAATAACCGCGATTGGTTGTATGGCTGGATTTTGGCTATTAGCTGCGGCAAGTACGGTCTATCCTGCCTATCAAAAGGCAGCAGAATTCCGTTATTGGACTAATGTGCGAAGTGCCGCGGAGGCTGGGCTGGACTACACTGTCTCACAATTGAATATGGCTATGCAGACTGGTACGACATCTACTTTTGACGACCCGACAACTGATGCAGCGCCCAAAGTGACTACTGTACCGTCATCAGTGACCGGAAGTTTTGCAACAGTCAGCGTCAGTGTCTTAAATGTGGCACCTCCGGAGACATCCTCGGTGTGGGATTCACAACTTGTGGCTGATCCATCCGGACAGACGCCGGGACACCCGAGCAGTAATTATTGGCGTGTTATCACCTCGACTGCACAATACGCAGGGCTATCTTCGCAGGTGAGAATTGTACTAAAACCAACCTACACAGGGGGAAGTGGTGACGGTGGTAGTGGATCGGTTACAGTACCCTACTTCAATTTCGCAATCTTTTCCCAAAATGCTTTTACGAGTTCGGGCAATATGCGCAGCGATGCATATGACTCAAGAAATGGTGCTTACGGTGGCAGCAATGTAAATGACTATAGGGGTGATGTTGGTACCAATACGAGCATAAATATAAGTGGCAATACGATTATCGGAGGCAGCGCTGTTGTGAGTTCGTTGCCCACCAGCACTACTCTAGTGGTGGCTACCAGAGGTGGGAATGCCAGAATCAACAGCATGCTGAAAACGAATGGTATTGCCAGTAGTTTCACGCAGACAATTGGTGATTATCCTGGCGTTAATGATACAGTTAGAGGGCAACACAAACCGACAATGGTAGCGCCCATCGAGGGCGTCAGTCCGAATCCACGGGTTGTTGGATATACGCCAACCTTAATTTCTCAAAGTCAGGCACAAGTATCGTTGGCTCCAGCCCCAAGTGCACCAAGCGGAAGCTACAACGTCGGTGCTGTAAGTGTCTCGGGAAATGGAAGAGTAATTATTCGCAATGGTGCAACACCGCCTAGCTCGATAAATGTCAGCAGTAACAATACAATTTATATTCCACCGGGCAACTACAAAGCTAGTTCGATGAGCGTGTCAGGTAACGGTCAGATCATAGTAGAAAGTAGTGTCTCATCTAATGTCACGTGGTCATTAGAAGGTAATTCTGCTGGCGCGAATGTTCTAACATTGTCTGGCAATGGAATAGCCAATCAAACTGCCATTCCAGCTAAATTTCAAATTTATACTAATAGCTCCAAGAATGTAAACATATCTGGAAATGCGAATACGCATGCTGTTATTTATGCACCTTCAGCGAACGCGTCAATCTCTGGTAATGGCAATTTCTTTGGCTCTTTGGTGGCTAAAGGTGCTACTGTAAGTGGCAATGGCATGGTCCATTTCGATCTTGCTCTTGCGGATCCTACTTACGCACAGCAAAACGGACTTGGCTATACGCAGGCAACCACTCCAGCGCTCGACATAACTGGATTGCAAACAGTCAGCTGGGAAGAGCTCTAATAGATAAATTTCGCTTTACGTCGCCAAGTGTAACTCTTGGGGGGGACGTATTTGCTCTTGTACTGAGCTATGGTAGTAGTACTGATGAAGTAGGCGGTCGCAATCGTTATTTTACTCAAATAGGGGTTGAGTAAAAGAGTCGTGCGCGGTTGCGACCGGCCATTTTTTGCATGCGGACTGGGAGTCGCGGTTATGGCTTTGAGTACGAAAACGTCAAGGGTTGAGACGAGAAAACAGAGTGGCTTTGGAGTTGCTGCCACGGCTGCTCTAGGAGTGGTTGCTGCTGTCTGGATGGCTGCTTCGTTGGGTCTGGTGATGACCTCTTTTAATAAGAGTAGTGAATTTCGTTATTGGGCTGTTGTGAGAAGCTCAGCTGAGGCAGGGCTTGATTATGTCGTATCACAGCTGAATCAATCTTACGCTCAAGGGACTACATCGGTCTATGATGATCTCGTGAATGATGGGTCTCCTAAATCCACTCAACTTCCATCTAATATAATTGGAAATGGAGCAACAGTTATAGTGAAGGTAACCAATGTTGGACCATCGCAAACTAGCTCGGTCTATGATCCTTCACTTGATCCGCCGGCGCCAACTGGAACTGGACCTGCAAGTTCGGCAGTCACTGCGAATCAATGGCGAATTGTTGAGTCTGCGGCCAACTATGCAGGGATATCAAAAAAAATCCGAGTAGTACTTCGACCGATGTATGAAAGTACAGGCGCAGTGCCGTTATTTCCTTTTGGTATTTTTGCAAAAGGGATACTAAATGGCTCTGGCAACATGCGCACTGATTCCTATGATTCAACAATTGGACCTTATGGTGGCACTAATATTGATAACTATAATGGTAGCATCGGTTCCAACACACGCGTAGACTTGGGCGGCAATAGCATAATTGGTGGCAACGTCATTGTCAGTTCATTGCCTAAAGGTAGTACCACTGCAGTAGTTGCTACTCGTTCAGGCAATGCGCGCATCATGAATCAGCTTCAGGTAAATGGGATCGCTTCCGGTTTTACCGCAACTGAGGGACCTCATCCTGGTTCTAACGATAATGTGTTGGCAACAGCGCCTCCCTATCCTAGCTCGCCACGCTCTGGAGACCATTTTTATCCTGTTGATGCATCCCAGACTCAAAACCAGACATCCTTAGTATCGGCTCCTACCGCTCCTTCGGACAGCTATAACGTAGGAGCGGTAAATGTTTCCGGTAATGGCAGGATAATTGTGAGAAATGGTTCAGTGCCACCTGCTGGTAGCATCAATGTTTCTGCTAACAGTACTGTATATATACCTCCGGGAAACTATAAGGCCAGCTCATTAAATGTCTCAGGCAACGGGCAGATTATTATTGAAAGCAATGTATCTCTAGAGACTAAGGTGTTTTTGGAAGGTAATTCCCCTGGTTCGACTGTCGCGCAAATATCTGGAAATGGAGTCGCGAACAATACGTCCATCCCGGCCAAATTTCAAATTTTGACAAATAGTTCCAAGAATATTTCTATATCAGGTAATGGAAATTTCTTTGGTACCATTTATGCCCCGACTGCAAATATAACTGTTAGTGGAAATGGAAATGTATACGG
>SBAT01000327.1 GCA_005240105.1 Chloroflexota bacterium | reverse complement strand
GCGTTAAAAGTGAATATCACGGTTCATCAAGTTGTCGCGATTCTGGGTTTTATATTTTTCCTTTCTACGTATTTAGCCCTGCGCAAATTTGGTGTATCGGACAAAATTTCCTGGGGTGGAGCGATACTGGTGCTCCTGTTTGTGGCAACATTTTGGTCTTTGGTTAACGTAAAGGCGAGTGAAGACGATGAAGACGAATAAATTAGTGTTAGCTCTGCTAAACATGGCGATGCTGTTGGGCACATTACCTGCCGTGGCTGCCGAGTACCGGACGCCGCTAATTCCGGTGAGTAGAGATTTCACCCTGCCCAATGGATTGCGAGTTGTTTTCTCCGAAGATCATGCAGTACCGGTTGTGGCAGTGGCGATTGTTTATGATGTCGGTGCGCGTAATGAGCAAAAGGGTAAATCGGGTTTTGCCCATTTGTTCGAGCACATGATGTTTGAAGGCTCTGAAAATGTGGCCAAAAACCAGTTCATGGGCATCGTAGAAGCTGCCGGCGGAATGACCAATGCTTCAACACATGCTGATTTCACTAATTACTTTGAAAAGGTACCAAGCAATCAACTGGAAACATGTTTGTGGTTGGAATCTGATCGTATGCGTTCGTTGGCAGTGACTGAAAAGAACTTCAAGAACCAGCTGGAAACTGTCAAAGAAGAAAAACGGATGCGGATTGATAACCAACCGTATTCACCTGGAGCCCTGCGCTTTGATGAAATACTGTTTGATAATTGGACCAATGCTCATCCGGCAATTGGCTCTTTTGAGGATCTGGAAGCATCGTCCGTTGCAGATGTGCGCCGCTTCTTCGATACATATTACATTCCCAACAATGCTGTAATTGCTATTGTTGGTGATATTGATTCCAATAAAGCAGAAGCACTTGTGCGTAAGTACTTCGCCACAATCCCAAAAGGGCCAAAGCCGCCTAAGCCGGATGTTGCGGAGCCAGTGCAAGTAAAAGCTAAGTACGAAAAAATCGACGACAAACTGGCCAAAATGCCGGCCATCTTAATGGGCTGGAAATCACCAGCTGCCAGAGAGCCGGATTCTTATGTTGTAAGCATAATGCAAAGAATTCTAACCGGTGGCGAATCATCCAGGCTTTATCAGCGCATGGTTAAGGGCGACCAGGTTGCTTTGGACGTAAGCATGGGTGTAGATGAGCGTCGTGGACCATCTGCTGTGAATGCCACGATTGTATACAAGCCAGGTACAACCTCCAAGCAGGCACAAGATATTTTCTGGAGTGAGCTGGAGAAAATTAAAACAACTCCTGTGACCGAAAAAGAATTAGAAACAGCAAGGAATCAAATTTTGAGAGCGCTATTTGCTTCAGGCAGTTATTCGAGCTTGCAGCGTTGCGTTGGACGAGCAGAAATTCTGGCTGAAAATACTTTGTTCTACGGCAATCCAAATCTACTTGATGAGGATGTGCAGAGATACTTAAGTGTAACTGCCGCCGACATTCAAAGAGTAGCGCAGAAGGTATTCACAAAAGACGGAACAACACTTATGGATATTGTTCCTGTCGAAAAGGCTGAGGCTAAGCAAAAAGCCCAAGCCGGCAATCAGATTTAGGGGAGGTTTTGGCAATGCAATTTAAATGGAACCGCAAGGAAATCCTGGTAGCAGCTCTTGTTCTCATCGGCCAAAACAATTTGGCTTTCGCCTCGACAGCCGGCAAACCGACTGTAAAAGTGGCCCCGAAGGTGGAGTCCGCAGTACCGGCAGCAACGGAGGCTTGGCGTAAAAGCCCGCCGCAAACGCCTGCCCCTAGACCATTCAAACTTCCAAGTGTTACGACTTACAAATTAGACAATGGTCTAAATGTGCAATTGTTGGAAGACCATCGCGTTCCATTTATTACCGTAGAGCTGGGAATTAAAGCCGGCTCTGCACATGAGCCGCGGGAATTGCTTGGACTTTCATCTATTACTGCCAGCATGCTTTCAGAAGGCACTAAGAAATTAAAGAGCAAGGAAATTGCCGAAGAGGTTGATTTTATTGGCGGTGGATTGCGTGCTTCAGCGGACGCTGACTTCACGCTTGTTGTAGCATCGGGTTTGTCCAAATACAGCGATCGCTTATTCAATGTCATGTCGGATGTTGTGCTCAATCCGTCCTTTCCGGAAGACGAGCTCAAACTGAAGAAAACAAATTTGCTGCAAGAGTTAATCATGAAGCGCAGCGAGCCGGATTTCTTGGTTAGCGAGCGTTTTGCCAAAGTCGTCTATGGTGATCACCCATATTCGGTGGTTGCTCCGGAGCCGGAAACTGTTGAGCGCATAAGCAAGCCAGATCTGGAAAAGTATCACGCTAGCCAGTATGTTCCTAACAATGCAGTGCTGATTGTTGTTGGTGATTTCGATAAGGCTGCTTTAGAGGCAATAATTAAGAAGAGTTTTGGTGCTCAAGTGTGGCCGTCCGGCAACATAGAAGCTGCAAAGACAGCCAGCGCACCAAAGATAAATGGCAAGCATATCTATCTAGTTGATCGTCCAGGATCTGTTCAATCTACATTGAGACTGGGAAACCTAGGCTTGAACAAAACAAATCCTGATTTCTTCCCAATGATGGTGGCTAACCAAATCCTTGGTGGCGCTTCTCACTCGCGTTTGTTCACCAACATCCGTGAAAATAAAGGCTATACCTACGGGGCATACAGTGGATTTTCCGCTCGCAAAGATCCCGGATCTTTTGCAGCCTCGGCTGACGTAAGAACAGAAGTGACAACGCCATCCTTGCAGGAATTCATCTATGAGCTGGAGAAAATCCGTAACCTGAAGGTAGAAGATAAGGAAATGGCTGATGCCAAAAACTATCTCACCGGATCTTTCCAACTAGGATTGGAAACTCAAGCCGGATTGGCCCAGCGTCTTCTGGAAGTTCAACTCTATGAACTGCCGGCAAATTATCTGGAGACTTATACGGACAAAATAATGGCCGTCAATCCTGATGATGTCAGACGTGTGGCACGTAAGTATATTGATCTGGACAACATGGTTATAACCGTTGTTGGTGACGCCAATACAATAAAGCGCGAGCTGGAATTGTTTGCTCCAGTGGATCTCTATGACACACAGGGCAAACCGATGAAGGAAGCTACCGGAACAGCCAAGCCGGGAGCTTAATCGAAAATGATCAATTCAATTCGCAAGGCAGCTATTGTTTTGGCTGGCATTGTTTGCCTTACCCTACCGGCTGAGGCAAACGGTCCTTTGATCCCAATCACTAAGGACTTCACCTTACCTAACGGACTGCGAGTGATTCTTTCAGAGGACCATTCAAGACCGGTAGCGGCCATCGTGACAATTTACGATGTTGGTTCTCGCCATGAAGTGAAGGGTAAGTCGGGATTTGCTCATCTGTTTGAGCATATGATGTTTGAGGGTTCGGAGAATATAAGCAAGTCAGAGATGTCGCATTATCTCGATACGATGGGTGGCGATGTAAATGCTTCGACTTCCACAGACTACACGATCTATTATGAGTCCGTCCCCAGCAATATGGTTGAGCGCATCTTCTGGGCTGAATCCGACCGTATGCGTTCGTTGAAGGTGACTCAGGAAAATTTTAAAAACCAATTGGAGACTGTCAAAGAAGAAAAACGCGGCAGCTACGACAACAGACCCTACATGCCGGCTTATCTAAAAATGCAAGAGATGGTGTTTGATAATTGGTCTAATGCACACCCAGTGATTGGATCGTTTGCAGATCTAGAATCTTCGTCAGTTTATGACGCGCAGAAATTTTTCAAAAGCCACTATGGACCTAACAGAGCCTGCATGGCAATTGCTGGTGATATCGATGCGGCTGTAGTTGAAGTGCTCATCAAGAAATACTATGGCTCTATTGCAAGAATAGGTGGCACGACCAGCCCGTTGGTGAACGAAATAATTCCCGGCAAGTCTAAAAGGGCATTGGTCAAGGATGACTATGCTGAAGTGCCGGGCTTGTTTATGGCTTGGAAGACTCCCGGTATGCGGATGAGTGATTATTATGCGTTGGGCTTGATTGAGAAGCTTCTGGTAGACGGTAAGTCTTCCATGTTGTATCAGCGTCTGGTGAAGAGCGAACAAACAGCCCTTGAGGTTGAAAATTACACGGAAGAGCGGCGGGGACCAGGAAATTTCTGTGTATTTGTCAGCTATAAACCAGGTGCTACTGCCAAGAAGATCGAGTCGTCAGTATTAGCTGAAATTGCTAAATTGAAAGCTGGAAAAATTACATCCACGGAATTGCAAAAAGCCAAAAACCAACTTCAGGCTGACCTGTTTGCAAGCCCGTCTGACAGCGCATCGAGCATGCAATCAGCTCTTGGAAGGGCTTCGTTTTTAGCCATGTACGCACTTTTTTTTGGCGATCCTAAATTGGTCGATATTGATGTCGCCAAATATATGAATGTGTCCGTGTCTGATATTCAAAAGACAGCGCAGAGAATCTTTCCAGCTAATTCAGCTACGGTTGTCGAAGTTAAGCCCGCCGGCAAGATTTAACTACCGCTTTTTTAGTCCGCGTGTATGATTTGCCTACGCCCCAAACAGGGAAGCTTGACAATCATGCGCAAACAGACCGGATTTCAGCTAACCAGTGTTGTTATCGGATACAACGGTATCCTGGCGATTGCGCTTTTGGTGACGAGTTTAACTAGTGTGATTGTTGAGCAGTTGCACTTGCCGAAAATTGTCGAGCCGCCTTTTTCGTCTGAAGAGATTGAAAAGGTAGAAGCAAAAACAATTGATGCTTCGCAAGATGCCTGGCTTGGAATTTGGCAGACGCTGCAGCAAGTTGATCATGATGCCAAACATACAATCTATAAGTATGTAGGGAACTTGTCGGATCTTTAGTACGACTTTTAGACTTATGCTCACCCATTTTTTGTCATTCTGAACGTAGTGAAGAATCTACCGTAAGTTTTCTAGGTACATCGCTACTAAGAAGAACTTCCTTTAGTTGCGGCAGATTCCTCGCGTTGCTCGGAATGACAAAGGGGAGATGTGATCAAATGATCTGCAAGTTGGGATGCTTGCCCACGCAATTCAGGTACGGCAATTGATTCCCAGAGTTGGCCTTTAAGAAGTGGTCCAACCACGTAGATAACGCTGGATGCTTTTCCTTGTTTATCAACCAGTGCCCAGTCATTCGTAATCGTTGGACCTAATCCGAATGTATCCGCGCATAGAAGCCCTGTGTTTCGCAGGTGCTCGACTAACGGCTCGTCTATGGTTTTGACATTGCTGTCGGCACCGGTGCAGTTAATTACGCGTTTAACATTGAGAACTTCTTCCTTGTTTTTGCCACGCGGACTTATGGTCACCGTAATGTCGGCACCATCCTCTTCTATGGCAATTACACGAGCGGCAATTATTTTCAATTGACCGGCTTTGATCATTGTATCGATCATCGCACCAACTTCCGGCGCAATGCGATGGCGGTGAACATCCCAGATGCAACGCATGTGGCGAATGAAGCGTTTCTTTTCAGTATTATTCCAGAGTTGCCAGAGTTCTTGTGTTACTGGTCGAATTGAATCAACAGCCTGACGCCAATTTGCTTCATTGGATGCTTCGACGTTTTTCACCAACTGACGAATTTGCTTCGTAAGCGCAAGAACAGTCGATGGTAGTTTATTCGGCTCGAAAGGCACAGGTAGACGAACTGTGCCTGGAATGTGCACATTGGGTAAATAGCCATGTCTGGAGAGGGCGTAGATAGTCCCTTTGTGTCCTGAGAGTTTTAACTCTAGTGCTTTATCGATCATCGTAAGCCCAGTACCGACAAGCAGTATTGGGGCATCAGCAGACAATTTTGGCAATGCTGCCTTAGACCACGAGTCACGAACGTAGTTGGCGGTTGCATAAAATTTCGGATCTCTTATTCGTACATTGGCAGGGGCAAGGTTACCCAGGGCTAAGACGATCCTATCGGCAACAACTTGCTCACCGTAAGAGAGGTGGATGCAACCGGACTTACCATCATTTGCAATCTGAATACTTTTAACTTCGCCCTGCAGACGGCGAAACTCAATTGTTGATGCCTTGTGCGACAGTGTTTCATTCAAGATGTGTTCAATGTATGCACCATAACGCATGCGTGGAACAAATGTTGCTTCAGTCACTGAGGGGTCTTGCTCTTTTGCCCATTTGAAGAAATGCTGGCTATCATCAGGCAAAGCAGACATGTCCTTGGCTGGAACGTTTAACAAGTGGAGCGGACAAAGTGTGCCGTATGCAACACCTTTGGCGATGCGCTCATTGCGTTCAATCAAAATGACCTTTAGCGGATGCTTTGCCTTACGCATTAGTTGAACGGCCGTCATTGTGCCGCTAAAACCACCACCGATGATGGCAACCGTCATTGGTTTGTTATTAGTGGTCATTTCTTTGTACCAGTAAAAATGTCGCGCTTGTGCGGACCTGTTGTTTTTGGATCGACCATGGCGTGCGTGCTGCGAACCAGGGCCACCAGCTGACCTTTTGAACCGACAACTTCCGTGTCGACAACGACGATGCGTCCACGCTTAACTACTCTCGATTCGGCCGTCAATGGACCTTCCGGATCGTTTGTCAGCAAATTGGTGCTTATCTGAATGGAATAAGGGAAAAGCTTTTTGTCGGAAGAAACTGGGCTACCGATTGTGCCCACGATGGCCGCGGAAGCAACTTCATCAGCCAATATGACGATTGCTCCGGCATGGAAGACTTGCGATGGCTGCATGACTTGCAGGCTTAAGGGCAGATGACCCTTGGCGTAGCCGTCGCGGACTTCATCGATGTTTCCACCAAGGTCATGGAGCATGGCAGGGAAGCTTCTGCTTGGTTTCGTTGATTCATTTGTCATAGTGTTATATTATCTCTCTCCGCTAGAGCTTGTCTGGCGTAAGTTGTCCCATCTGGAACTTTTTGTCATGAAGTCTTTGCTTGACAGCCTGAATAACAGATTTGAAAAGGCTCTAATATCCGCCTTCGGCGACGGCGTTGTAGCCAAAAACGGCTCGAAGGAGAGCCTGGTTGTTCCGGCTTCTAATCCCTCTTTCGGTGATTTTCAGTGCAATTCTTCTCTAGCGTTGTCTAAGGAACTCAAGCAGTCGCCAAGGCAAATAGCCGACAAAATACTTGAACATCTTGATATTTCAGACATCTGCGAGACACCGACAATTGCAGGACCTGGATTCATCAACTTGAGCTTGAAGTCCGATTTCATAGCCAAGGCGCTAGAGCAAGTAAAGTCGGACAGCCGATTGGGAGTGCCAAAAGCTGCTAAGCCGAAAAATGTTGTTATCGATATGTCTAGCCCTAATATCGCCAAACAGATGCATGTGGGGCACTTGCGATCAACAATTATTGGTGAAAGTATTTCTCGGGTAATTGAATTCCTTGGGCATAAGGTCTTGCGAGTCAATCACGTTGGTGATTGGGGCACGCAATTCGGCATGCTCATTACGTACTTGGCTGAAGTTTGTCCTGAAGCTTTGACGACAGCTGATCACATCGACATAGGCGACCTTGTAACTTTCTACAAACAAGCGAAAGTCCGTTTTGACGAAGACGAAGATTTCAAAACGCGTTCACGGCAAGCTGTCGTTAAATTGCAGTCAGGCGACGCTGGATCGCTTCACGCCTGGAAACTTCTTTGTGATCAGTCAAGACGCGAGTTCCAAGAGATCTACGATATTTTGAACATCGAGAATCTCATAGAGCGTGGCGAATCGTTTTATAACCCCATGCTGGAACAGGTTGTTGAAGACCTGACCAAAGCCGGTCTTCTTACGGAAGACCAAGGTGCTCTTTGTGTATTTCTAGATGAATTCAAAGGCAAGGATGGCAAAATCCAGCCCTGTATCGTCCGTAAAACTGATGGCGGATTTAACTACGCCACGACGGATTTAGCAGCTCTGAGATATCGTGTCACTCACGATAAAGCTGATCAGATGATCTATGTCATCGACGTTGGACAATCAGAACACTTGAAGCAAGTCTTTACCGTCGCACGCAAGGCTGGTTTTGTCCCTCCGGAAGTAGAAGTCGTGCACGTACCGTTTGGTCTTGTACTTGGCGATGACGGCAAGAAATTAAAAACAAGATCCGGAGAAACAGTGCGACTTAAGGAATTGCTTGACGAAGCAGTCTTAAAAGCACGCGCAGATATAGAATCAAGAATCGATGCCGAAGGAAGAACTGAAACGGAACAGTTCAAAGAAGAAGTCTCAACAGCCGTTGGTATTGGCGCAGTAAAATACGCCGACCTCAGTCAGAATCGCATCACCAATTACATGTTCAGCTATGACAAAATGCTGGCGCTACAAGGCAATACAGCGCCTTATATGATGTACGCCTACGTAAGAGTGCAGGGTATTAGCCGTAAGGGCGGAATTGATTTCTTGAAACTTGGCAGCGACGCGCACATTGTTCTAAAGGAAGATGCTGAGGTTGTCCTCGCTAAGCATTTGCTGCAGCTAGATGAAGTGCTTGAATCAGTGGCCACTGAAGGCATGCCCAATAGACTGTGCCAGTACCTTTTTGAGCTAAGTCAAAAATTCAATGTCTTTTACGATAATTGTCCAGTTTTGAACGCAGAAGAACCGACCAGAACATCTCGACTAATTCTCTGTGACATAACGGCAAGAACTATCAAGCTAGGTTTGAATTTACTTGGGATATCAGTTCTCGAACGAATGTAACCTCCTCGTAGACGCCCAGCCCGGTTCTAAACGTTGCCTAGTGCGATATCCGCGGCACGTCGGGCTGCTCCGATGGCTGATTCGGCGCAGGGCAGACCGTGCATGCTGTTGTGTGCGAGGATGTAAGAACCAGTGTTTTCTGCCTGTAGTTTTTGTACGAGTTTGAAAAATCCAGGGCGAGCGACGACCATTGCATGTCCCCAGCGAGATAGAACGACCTTTTCCAGGTTGGCATCGAATTGAGGGACGAGCCTCTGCATTTGTTCAACTAATTCGGTGCTGAATCTTTCGCGATCTCCTTCGAATAAGAGTCCCCTGCCATTAGAGCCTGGTGTCCAGGGATGATACATGGTGAGAACAGATCCCATAGATGGTTTGTAACTGTTGCCAGCAATGTATGGCGTTTCAGCGGTAATTACATCAGTGAATGTAAATGGAGCACCGACCCAGTTGTCGTAGGCGCCGTTGAAGACCTTCTTCTTCATGCAGAAGTTGGCAACAAGATATGCCCCGAATTTGAAGGAGAGAAGTAATGCCTTGGTCGCATCATTCATGCCTGTCGTGATGCGCGCACTGACTAGCGGTGGTGCGCAGTTGATGACTTTTCGACAATTCACTTTGTGCAGCATGCCCTGGCTGTCTTGATAGACAACTGAGGCACCATTTTCTTTGGTAGTGACATTCCATACGAAGCAACCAGTCTTGTTGCGTGAAGCATCTGCGGCATTTAGTTTTGCTTTTAGTGCATTGGCAATGGCCGGATTGCCGCCCTTAAATACATGAGCAATTCCGCCTGGGTCTTGCAAGAGCATGTAGCCGGCTAAGGCAGAAAGTCCAGAGACAGAACCGCAGAGAGTGGATTTGCAAAAGCGATCAACCATTTCGACAAATAATGGATCGTATGAAGAGAGCACACTGGAGAATGGGACTGCATCAAGACGTCCAAGATCTGACTCTAGATTGGGCATGCTGCCTTGCCATTCGCCCATTTGTTTCCAGAGGGGTTTTGCTTCAGAAAAGAATCGGTCAAACTCTTTGTAGAGAATGTGTTGTTTATTCCCCTCTACTCCAGGCAGCCATTCTCCTTTGACGTACCAAGCATTGCGTGGTGGCAAAAGTTTGTGCCCGTGCAATCCAATTTCTTCAAATAGCTTTCCTGCCAGACCCTCCAGATCGCCTACATAGGCAGGACCATAAGAAAAGTCGATGCCGCGGTAGCTGGAGCCGCGTGAATTGCCGCCTAATTCGTCATACTGCTCTAGAAGAAGATAGTTGTGGTCTTTTAAGTAGTAAGCGCTGGTAAGGCCAGCAATACCGCCGCCAACAATGACAAAGTCATATCTTTCTTCGGCGTGTTCCGGGAATTTAGGTAGGTCGCCATTGCGTAATTCATGTCCGCGTGTAAAGTTGTCCCCTGTCCAGGGC
>SBAT01000310.1 GCA_005240105.1 Chloroflexota bacterium | reverse complement strand
TCTTCTTACCGCGCGCAAGCAAGTAGCAGTTGCCCGTGCTCACCTAAAGGCCGCAGAAGCTGAATACCGGGTGGCAAAATTTGAGCTCAATGCTATCGCCTTGCGTCAAACAGCAATAGGCATGGCTGGAAATGCCAGCAACAAGGAAAGCGTTTCCCAAACAAAGCCTGCAGTTACAGAGAGAATTGAAGCGCCTAATACCAGCAATTTTGGCGACCTAATGCCAGTGCCTATGCCGGCAGCAAGTTCTAAGCCGGCGATGGCTCCAGCCCCCGGTTGGAACAAGCCTGCAGCTGAGGATGTTTCAATCGATGATTTAGATTTGCCCTAGTCTTGTTTGCTAGAACCGTGTGCTTTCAATATTTCTAAAGCGGACTTAGCGGCTTGCTGCTCAGCTTGTTTCTTTGAATGTCCGGAACCAGAGGCAATTACTTTTCCTTCAACGGCGACAGTGACACTAAACACTGGGTCATGAGCCGGACCTTCGACAGCAGCAGTGGCGTAGACGGGAGCACCTTTGGCTTGCCCTTGTGTCAATTCTTGTAATTGTGCTTTGAAGTTTTCTTGGCTGGCGTTTTCGTGAATAGCTTCTGTTTTTTCGCTGAGCAAGGATTCAATTAGATTGCGAGCTGTTTCCATGCCAAAGGCTAGATAGACTGCTCCAAAAAGTGCTTCCAGCGATCGGCCAATCATTGATTGCTTAAGATGAATACCTCGGCCAAGGATAACGTACTTGCCAAGCTGTAATTGTGATCCGAGTTCGTTCAACATCTGGCCACTGACAAGTACGGCGCGAATTTCTGTTAAGCGGCCTTCGCTGTAGTTTGGAAACTTATTGAATAAATATTCACTAACAACAAACTTCAAAACCGAATCGCCAAAAAACTCCAACCGTTCGTAGTCAACCGATCCCTTGTAATCAGCCTTGTACGAGCTGTGGGTGAGGGCTTCGTTGATCAACAGCAGTGCATTTTCGTCGAGTCCGTCCGGGAGTTTCAATTCGGACAGGAGTGCCATCAAGGTGGCACGGCGGGATTCTTGTAAGCGAGATATTTCCATAATCTTTTTTCTTTCGTAAGACACCATTGTTTCAGATGCCGCCTGACTACGTTCCTTATCTGGCTATAATTTAAGTGCTATGCGGCTTTTAAGCATAAACTGCTATCTTATATGTGGTTACGTTTACTAGTCTGCCCTTGAAAGCAGTGGCAGTCTCACAAAAATCTGGGACATAACATGTACGACCTACAAGTTGCTCAAATTCTTTTGTTCGTAATAGTGGGTTTTGCCCTGCCGGCTCTAGGTATGATTTTACTAGCCTGGGTAATTCAACTGTTGTTTGGCTATCACAGACCGAACAGGGTTAAGAACCAGCCGTATGAGTGCGGCATGAAGCCGCTGCAGGAAGCGCATATGCAATTCGATATCCGCTACTATCTCTATGCGCTTTTGTTTATTATTTTCGATATTGAAATTGTATTTTTGGTGCCCTGGGCGATGTCCAGCAATCAATTGAAGGAAGCCTATCAATCACCCTGGCTTTCACCAATTGAAATCGCCGTATTTCTCGGCATTCTGGCAGTTGGTCTAATTTATGCCTGGAAAAAAGGCGCGCTTGAGTGGGAGTAACAAATGTCTGTTCAAGTTCCTGATGAGTTAAAAGATACGGTGACCGTGACAAGCGTCGACTTTGTAGTCGAGAAGTTGTCCGAAATGCTGTCGCCGGTTATTTCGCCCTTAGTGTCACCGATTGCTAACTGGGCCAGGTCAAATTCGGTTTGGCCCTTAACGTTCGGTACGTCGTGTTGCGCTATTGAGATGATGTCTGTTGGTATGTCGGCATTTGATATCTCTCGCTTTGGTTCAGAAGTATTCCGCGCCACGCCAAGACAAGCCGACTTGATCATCACTGCCGGCACAATAACCCGTAAGATGGCACCGGCTCTAATTACCTTGTACGAACAATTGCCTGAACCTAAATATGTCATTGCCATGGGTGCCTGCACCGTTACTGGCGGCATGTTCAACGATTCGTATTCCGTTGTGCAGGGTGTAGACCGGATCATCCCGGTTGATGTTTATTTGCCAGGCTGTCCACCGCGTCCGGAAGGCATTTTGGATGCCTTGCTCAAACTGCAGCAAAAGATACGCACCCAGTCTTTGGAAGGTCGTCGCGAAAAAGGCAATTCCTACATGCGTCCGGTGCGCTATGTCGACTATGACACAGGACGTCCAATGGAAGACCTGATTGAAGAAGCGAAAGCTTTGACCAAAGATGATTTGCAGCGCTAAAAGTTCAAGATAGGAAAAACGATAATGACGACCGAGCAAGCTAAACCAGAAGAAACGCCAAACCTAACACCAGGCGTATTTGGTCAGTTCTTGGCTGAACATGACATACCGTCGACTCGTCTTCCCGATTCAACAGGCGTGGAGACAATTGAAGTTGAAGGTAAAAACCTGGAGATGGCTTTGAAGCGGCTGCGCAATAGCGCTGAAACCAGACTGGATTTCCTGGTCACCGTCTCCGGTGTGGACTCAGCCGATCACATTGAATCTGTCTACCACCTTTGGTCATATGAACATACAAAGGAAATGGTAATTAAGGTACGTGTACCGAAGACTCAACTGGGCGCTGACCAATTAGCTCTTGTACCAACTACTGCTACCTACTGGTCGACTGCTAACTGGCACGAGCGTGAAACATACGATCTTGTCGGTATCCGTTATGTCGGTCATCCATATATGAGAAGAATTCTCAACCCATGGGATTGGGAAGGCTATCCACTAAGGCATGACTACAAACAGCCGTTAGATGCTTTGAACGACAAAGATCCCGTCAGCTTCCGCTAATTCAATTAAGGACTCGCAAGAGTAAAAGAAAATGGCTAGTGAACTAATAACACTGAAAACAACTGGGCTTAAGACTGATGAGATGATCATCAACATGGGCCCACAGCATCCTGCCACACATGGTGTGTTGCGTTTGCTTTTGACGCTTGATGGTGAGTTTGTCAAACACGTCGAACCGGTTATTGGACACTTGCACCGCGCGCAAGAATGGCAAGGTCAAAACAGAACTTGGTTTCAATACCAAGCCTTGATTGACCGTGTTGATTACCTTTCCGGTATGTTTACTTCATGGGCTATGGCTCGTTCAGCTGAACATATTGAAGGAATAAATGTGCCGTTGCGTGCTGAGTACTATCGCGTGATGGTCTCAGAGATGAACCGCATCACTTCCCACTTGCTCTGGCTAGGGACTTACCTAATTGACTTGGGAGCCATGTTTGGTTTTCCCTTCTACCCATTCCGTGACCGTGAGAAATTGCTTGATTTGTTTGAAGCAATTGCCGGTCAGCGCATGATGTTCAACTACATCAGAATCGGCGGCGTGCAGTGCGAAGCTCCTGCCGGCTGGTTTGCCAAACTCAAGCAATTCACGGAAGATTTTCCGGATCGCGTTGATGAATACGAAGCCATCGTTACCGAAAACCCAATCTTCTTAAAGAGAACAAAAGGCGTCGGACGCCTCAAGAAATCAGTGGCTATGGACTTTGGTGTTACTGGTCCAAGCTTGCGCGCATCTGGTGTCAACTATGACTTGCGTAAGTTTAAGCCTTATTCTGTTTATGACCGCCTGAATTTTGAAGTGCCTGTTTTGGAAGGCGATGGCGACACATGGGCTCGCTACATGTGCAGAATTGCTGAAATGCGCCAATCAAACGAAATCATCAAGCAATGCTTGGAGCAAATGCCAGGCGGTACTGCCGATGAATTGAGAGAGAAGCGCAAGTCTTGCAACAGTTGTGGCAAAGAAGACTGCGCCAACTGCGGCGGCGACTTGAAGCTAACAGGTAAAAAGCAAATGGCCGGTTTGCGTATCAAGGCTGGTGAAGGCTTTGCTGCTGTTGAATCACCACGCGGTGTCTTGGGTTGTTACATAATTTCCAACGGCTCTGATAAGCCGGTGCGCTTTAGATGGCGCAACCCATCATTCAGCAATTTGTCGGTCTTGCCGGAACTCCTGGTTGGCTCGCCAATTGCCGATATCATGGCCATTTTTGGATCAATCGATGTCATTCTTCCTGATGTGGACAGATAAACGAAATAAAGGAACATACTAAATTGAGTTACTCATATCCATACCAAACGCCATTCAACCGAGGCGAGATTTTCAAATTCACTAGACTGACGGTAATCTGGCTGTCAATTATTTTCGGTGCCGTTTGGGCAGCTTGTTTCCTGGTTGGTGTGGCTATCCCATTCTGGATCGACAACGGCTTTATAGTTGATGGGGCAATTAACTGGTTCAGCAAATTTAGCGAATCACCGTCGGACATGAACCTCATCTGGTCGAACACCTTCCGTTTGCTGACGCCAATTGTGGCTGTTGCTGTATTCATTCCTATTAATGCCATGTTCATGGTGCTTTGCGAAAGACGCGCGCTGGCTTTATTTACCGTGCGTAAGGGGCCAAACCGGGTTGGTCCGGATGGTCTATTGCAAACAGCAGCGGACGCCGTAAAGCTTTTATTTAAGGAAGACATTACGCCACGTGGCGCCGACATCTTGATGTTTACCCTGGCTCCTATTATTTTCTTTGCTCCATCCATTATTGGTATGGTGCCTTTGCTGGCAGCCGTGACCAATAACCACCAGCTCTTTTCCATAGTCAATATCCCAACGGGGATTTTCTATGTCATTGCTGTTTCGGCAATTCCTGTGGTCGGCATAGTTATGGGTGCCTGGGCCAGTAATAACAAGTATTCTCTGGTTGGCGGCTTAAGAAGTGCTGCTCAAGCAATCAGCTACGAAATTCCGTTGGTATTATCGATTATCACTGTCTGCCTAATTTCCGGCACTTTAGATGTGGTATCAATTGCCGAGCGCCAAGCTGGTGGTCTTTTGAACTGGAACATCTTTGCCGGTGGTGCTGTGCCGCAGGCCTTCGGTCATTTAACAGCGGCGCTTGAGGGCTTGAAGAATATGAGCCCGGAAGTCACCGAAGCTACAAAACAAGCCGGTTGGGCAACTGTTAACCAGGCATGGGGTGGCATGGTTGCTGCTTTCGCACTAATTGGTTGTTTGTTTACCTTGTTTGGCATCTACGCCACGTGTGCCTGCGCTGAAATCAACCGTATCCCGTTCGATTTGCCGGAAGCGGAATCCGAACTGGTCAGTGGATACAACACTGAATATAGTGGTATTAAGTTTGCCATTTTCTTCTTGGCTGAATTCACCAACTTGTTTGTTGTTTCATCCATTGCCACGGTGCTTTTCTTAGGCGGTGGCTCTTCACCAATCCAGGGCTTCATGGATGCCCAATGGTGGAACTGGCTGGTGTCGGTAAACAACTGGAAATTACCAGCATTGCCATTCATTAATCCGGAAACTTTCTTCGGTGCCTTCTGGGTTATCGTCAAGGTCTACTCACTGGTTATCTTCGCCATTCTCGTCCGTGGCACTTTGCCAAGATTCCGCATCGATCAACTTATGGATTTTGGTTGGAAGCGATTGATTCCGCTGTCCTTAATTCTCTTGTTAGCCGTTACTTTCCTCAGGGAGCTTGTGTAAATAATGTTCGATATTATTGGTCGAGCTGTTGGTGGCTTGTATCAGGTCGTTAGGGGACTGACGACGGTAGGTAAACATACTTTCCGCCCGCCAATCACGAAGGAATATCCGGATTTGATGCCCGATTTGCCCGGTGCATTTCGTGGACGATTGGCATTGACCGTCAACCCGGAAACAGGCGAGCACTTGTGCATATCATGCCGCCAGTGCGAAAGAGTATGCCCTGATAAGTGCATTGAAATTACTGCCCAAAAATCCACCGACACCAACAAGTTGGAGTTGATCGATTTTAAAATCGATCACGGTCTCTGTATGTTCTGCGGTCTGTGCACGGAAGTCTGCCCGACACTTTGCATTATCAATACCAATGATTTTGAAATGGCCGATTATAACCGCGGCAATTTGATTTACGACTTGAAGCGTCTCACTTTGACACAAGAAGAGTCCGGATATTACTTCGACAAGAAGAATATGCCATTGCCGAAACCAAAACCAGCTAAAGCAGCTCCAGCTGCCGCCGCTGCTGCTGCGAAACCGGCTGCTGCCACCGCTGTAGCGGAAAAACCAGTAGCTTCCGAAAAGCCGGCTGCTGCCAAACCCGAGGTAGCTGAGAAACCGGCTGCTAAGCCTGTGGAAGCAAAATCTGCCGAAGTAAAAACAGAAGAAGCTAAACCAGAAGTTAAGCCAGAAACAAAACCAGAAGAAACAAAATAGGTAAATGAGATGAGTCCTGAACTGCAAATGTTTATGAATCTAGCAATATGGGCGCAAGCCAATGTTGAACCGGTGTCATTTTTGATCCTGGGCATTTTGGCTATTCCACTTGCTTTCGGTGTAATTTTTGACCGCATGATTATTCGAGCAGGCTTTGTGCTTATCGGTGTATTTGGAGCAATTTCTGGCTTATTCCTTTTATTGCAAGCACAGTTTTTGGCTCTGGCGCAGATCATGATTTATGCGGTGGGCATAACCCTGGTGGTTGTAATTGCCTTGATGTTAACCAACCCCAAAATGGAAGAAGACATGTCGGTTGCTCAACCGAAACTAAAGCTTCCCGCTCTATTTGCTTCAGTGCTTCTTTTCTTGACCATTTTCCAAGCTGTCGTTGTTGAACCATGGCCTGTGCAAGGCTTAAATGTGCACCCAGATATTACCTATGTCTTGGGTCGCTGGTTGATGACCTTCTATTCCCTGCCATTTGAGTTTGCTTCAGTTCTGCTGTTGGCTGCTCTAATTGGTGCTGTAATGCTGGCCAAATCCGATCCGAAAATCGAGAAGGTTACTTCTGGACTGGACGGCAACGGAACTCACACTAACTATATCGAGAGGACTGATGATGTCGTCAAAGTCTAATTGTCTGGCTATTTCCTATAGTGTCATAGCAGCCGTTATGGCATTAGCCTATTTTGCCGGTGGCGTTGGTCCTATCTTAACGGCAATAGGAATGGATGCTGATTTCAGTTATCTGTTTGTCTGCATTGGATTGGTTGCCTTGGGCTTTATTTGTGCGGCAATGGGCGCTAACCGACAAACCATTGTGGCAGCTGCTACAACTGCCGGTTTTGTTGTTTTGACCACCAACCAAGAACCATTGACCCGCTATCTAATTTTGGCGGCAATTCTTTTCTGTATTGGCGTCTACGGCATGATCGTCTCGCGTAATGCTATTCGCGTGTTGATGTCTATTGAATTAATGCTTAACGCCGTCAACATCAATCTTGTCGCCTTTGCCCGCTATATTGATCCGGCTAATGTCAAAGGACAATTGTTCGCCATCTTCATTCTCACCGTGGCTGCCGCAGAAGCTGCCGTTGGCTTAGCCATCGTGCTGGCAATCTACCGCAACATGTCCACAGTGAACATGGAAAAATTCTCTGAGCTGAAGTGGTAACTAAACTAGCTTTTGCTGTTTAAGTTCACAGCTTGATGCAAGAAGGCTAATGCCCAGTCGTGTAGCTGATTCCAGCCGATGACGTGTCTCATGGCGATCATGCGGCGGCGTTTTTCTTCGACATTCATTGATAGGGCTTCGGTGAAGGCTTCGGCTATTTGATAGGGATTGTCGGCATCGACGAGCAATGCGCCCGGTGATAATTCGGCAGCACAGCCTGCCGTTTTGCTCAGGATTACAGCACCTTGTTCGTCAGTGCGGCAGGCGACGTATTCTTTAGCGATGAGATTCAGTCCGTCGCGTACCGGTGTTGTGACAAGGGCGTCGGCAGCTAAATACCAGGCGGCTAGCTCGGAGTGTTCTAGATGTTCGTTGAGAATTACAATTGGTTCCCAATCATCTAAGTGATAACGCTCATTGATTTCTTTGACCTTCTCTTCAACCTGCAGTTGATACTCAGTGAGAGCTTTGTCGGCGGTCTGAGGG
The DNA here is from genome assembly GCA_005240105.1 of Chloroflexota bacterium. GTDB lineage: Bacteria > Cyanobacteriota > Vampirovibrionia > Obscuribacterales > Obscuribacteraceae > SBAT01. Next base: position 2,918 of record SBAT01000310.1, on the reverse strand, counting down.
GTCTGTACGATTTGCACGAAATGGAAACGTCTGTGCCAGGTTGGATTGTTGTGCAAGAACAGTTCCAATCCGGACAATTTCTCTATCAGTCCTTTGGCGTAGTCTAATCTGTCAACGCCAAGTAGAACTTGATTGGCTAAGCGATATTTCTTGGGCATGGCTGCTGCTTTAGGGCGGTTAGCCATGGACAGGCGCTCCCAGTAAGCAAAGTCTAAGCCCAACGGCATAGCCACGACATTGGTCAGGCGACCGTTGTACTTCACTTGCATCTTTAATAGATCAACTTGGGAATTTGGCACAACAAGCTGAACTGTGTTCAGGAAATTTGTCGCATACTCGGTTGTGTGGAAGCCCAAAAGATGATTGGATAACAAAGCTGTGATCAATTCTTCAGCAACGATGGCATTAGCGAATTGATCAGGCTTTGGCCAGGGCACATGCCAAAACTGGCAGGGGATAATTCCTGCTTCCGCTGCCAGATGCGGTGCAACAAGGGCCAACTGATAATCGTGTATCCAAGCAATTGTGGGAAAACTTTGGGTGGATGCTGCCAGCGCTTCATTAGCTACAGCTTCGTTTAGTTGCCGGAAGCCTTGCCATGCTTCGCGGTCAAATACAGCCAGATCTTTGCGCTCATGTAAGAGCGGCCAAAGATAACTGTTAACGACAGTGCTGTGACGCTCGAATAAATTTGCCGGCACTGATGGCTTGATGTAAGAGAAGCCGTTGAAATTGGCAATTACCTGACGTGGCAGTTCAGCTTGCGTTGCCGTGTCTGATTTTGCTGTTCCTGGAATATCCGATAGTGCCAACCAATTGATTTTGGTTTCTAGCTGTCTGACCAGAGGCTCAAGCGCTTTGGAAACACCACCTGCTTGTCCGGGACCACGAAAAGAAATGACGGTGAGCGCCGGCAAATAAGGTTTCAACTCAGCAGCGTTGATGTGAGACAACAGAGGAGGAGTGTCGTTTAAATGTGCTTGTGTCGTAGCCATTTATTTCCTCTAGATACGTCTCTGCTTGCCGATTACAGGCAAGTTGGACATCTGCTGACACCCTGGAGCAATATGGAACTCCATCCGTATAAAGATATTCTATATGCAATTGGTAAGCAAGTTATTTTTGCCTTGCATTTAGAGAGAATTAAATAGCTGCTGACAACTATTGAAACTCTAGCAATCCCGGCAAATCAATCACTTCAATACGTTTGTCTTTTACGTTCACGACAGGAACGAGATCCTTGACAAAAGGAATCAAGATTGATTTTGTTTCATCTTGCTCTTTGTTCGATGGGTCTTTGATTTCCAGCGTTGGCGTGGGTCCGTCGATGACACTAGATATGGTGCCCACGGGACGTCCTTCAGTTGTATAGACGGGAATGCCAACTAAATCTGATAACCACCATTCGTCTTCTGTTAAGTCGTTAAGTTGTTGTCTATCGACAAGCAACAGATAATCAAGCAACGGTTCAACTGAGGTTCTGTCAGGATAATCAACAAATGTAAGAAACAACTGATTGCCCTTGGCGCGTAAGCCTCTGATGTTCAAAGTAAGTTCGGGTTTTTTGTCGTGTTTGGCGATGACAGTTTCAATGTCGCTGACAATTTCGCTGTTGCCGGATTCCAAATATACTTTTACTTCACCGGACAGTCCATGAAAGCTGACAATTTTGCCGACGGGAAACAGATCTGTCATTAATTGGATTCCTTGCCTGTCAAACTTGGTAAGGGTTTGGCGTTCCCTTTCCAGCGCTTGAACAAGGCATGATCAAATTCAAACTGATCAAGGACACGCCCGACAACAAAATCAACTTGATCGGCAATTGTTTGTGGCTTGTGATAGAAGCCCGGTGAAGCAGCGGTGACGATAGCGCCTGCTTCAGAAAGTGTCAGCATGTTTTTTAACTGGATCTGACCGAAAGGCATTTCCCTCAAAAGGATCAATAAGCGTCTTCGTTCTTTCAGGGTGACTGCTGCTGCTCTTTGGATGAGATTGCCGGTCAATCCGGCAGCCAGTGCGCCCAGGGTGCCGACGCTGCAGGGCACGACAGCCATGCCCATAGTCCTGTATGACCCGCTTGATACGGTGGCTCCATAGTTGGACAAGTCGTGTAAGGTCAGTGGCGAGTCTTGCGGCAAAGACAAATAGTTGATCAAGAATTTTTTGGCTTCTGGTCCTACGTCGAGATCCATTTCTTCCCGCATGACCATCATTGCTGCTTTGGATAAAAGCATTTCTACTGGTTGTTCAATTTCCAGTAGATATTGCAAAAGACGCAGACCATAGACAGACCCGGAGGCACCGGTCATGGCTAATACGAATGGGAGATTGTCTTTTGTGCTCATTACTTGCCTAAAACTGAGTTTCCATTGTGCGGGTTTCTTTGCTTTCTTCTGAATGAGTGCGCGTTTCGCTTTCTTGCCGCTCGCGATGCATGCTGCCTTTTGATCGAATTACCTCCAGTGGTAAATCCGGTCCGCCGGATGTGCCGATGGAACCGGGCATCATGTCCGGTGGCTGCGACATACTGGCTGAGCCTGATGCTGATTCGGAGCTGTTTAGCGGCACATCAAGGTTTGGTCTGTTCAAAGAAACTCTAAATGGCGCGTTTAGTTTGATCACTAGTGGTGCGCCACTGTCTATAAATAGATCGTAGCCGCGTCTAACCAAAGACCGTATATGTCCTCCGCTTTGCCGGTTGTTTGATTTATCGATTCCATATATTGGATCGCGCAAAATTTCTTCGCGGCTGGCAACTCTTTGTCCATAATTGCTGCGTCTGTCATTTTTACCTGCTTTTACCGCTTCGAAATTCTCGGCATCGCCGACATAACCGACGCCTCCTGTTGGTTCACCGGATGTGTCGCGCCCGGTATCGGCAACGAGGGATGCAACGAGTGGGTAAGTTATACCTTCGG
>SBAT01000222.1 GCA_005240105.1 Chloroflexota bacterium | reverse complement strand
TCTTTGCCAATTAGTGAAGTGAATGTTGCATCGGTAAAGTTGGCCGATTAGTTAAGAAGTCCTGCGGCAGTGGCCCAGTCAATTTCCTTTTTCAGCCCTTCCGAGAGCGTACAACTCGGAGTGAAATTTGTTAGCGTTTTGAGTTTATCCACTGAGCAAGTTGTGGTTGTTAGTAGCTTGTCGATTTGGGATACTGTAACCGGCGACTTCTTGCCCAGCACTCCTTGGGAGAACAGGGCTCCTGCTCTGACGAGCGGTTCAGGAATTGCCGGAATGGCAATGCTTTTCTTGAGGCATTTGGCAATTTGATTGGATAGATCTTCTACTGTGACTGTTTCCGGATTGGCTACGTTGAATTCGTTGTACCCGGCAGGCGCCTGGTCAAGGCACAGCTTAATTGCCTGTGCTATGTCTTCGGCATAAATCAAGCTCTTTCTGGCTTTGTTGCCGCCGATATTGAAATAAAGTCCTTTGTTGATTTGCCGGATTAGACTGAGCAGGTTGCCGCGGTCGCCCTCTCCGAATACAAGTGCTGGACGTATGACGATTATTCGTTCGATGCCTTTTAAATTTTGCAGGAACTGTTCGCAGCGAAGTTTAGAGACTGCATACGGAGTCTCTGCTTTAAGGGGACCCTCTTCGGGAATGTCTTCAAAGGGTCCAGGACCGTAGACGGCGCTTGTGCTTAGAAACACAAATGTCTTTATCGTGGATTTTGCTGCTATTCCGGCTAATTGTTCTGTCAGGCGTACATTTAAGAGTTCGTACTCGCCATATGTAGCATCCGGCTGATGCACCAGTCCGGCCGTATGAATTACTGTGTGGGCATCTTGAAGTAGGCGACTGATTTGGTTGTCACTACTTGATTGAAAATCTAATTCGGTAACTTGCATATTGGTATGCGGGGTGCTGGAGTTCAAATTGGCGCGTTTGCGTACTTGTAGGCGTAATGGTTGGGATTCGGAAGCCAGCGCTTTGGTGAGCGCTTTGCCGATTAATCCCGAGGCGCCAGTGATGACAATCATTTTGATTCCGCTTTCTCAGCTTCCAAAACACTTTCGGGGACTTGCGAGCGGGAAGGTATTAGTTGTTTCAAGGAACCAAGAATCATAAAGACGAAGCAGCGGAACCAGATACCTGAATAAACGAGCCAATTGAACGGAGCCCAGTATTTTTTAGCGAGATGCTTTTCGTAAAAGACATGCATGCCGCGATGCAGGTTTATTGTGGCGCCGATAGGGCGCAGGCGGCTGGATGCGCCGTGGTAGTGGTAGACGACAGCATTTGGGATGTAGACGACCTTGAAGCCATTTTCTTTAATCCGCCAACACCAATCTATGTCTTCGCCGTACATGAAGATATCTTCGTCCATTAAACCAACTGCACCGATCAAGCTGTTGCGGACCATCATACAAGAGCCGGAGAGGGCGTCCACTTCCAAGACTTCCTTGGGATCGGCAAAAGTCATGTTGTATTTGGCGAATGTCTTGTTGTTGGGGAACAAGTGACTAAGGTAAGTAAGTCTAAAAAATGCAGCCCAGGGATCCGGGAAGGATCTGCGACAAGCAAGTTGCAGTGTTCCATCGGGGTTGAGCACTTGTGGACCGGCGGCACCGCACTCGGGATGCGCGTCCATGTAAGCGGCCATTTTGCTTACGGCGGAATCCGTGACTATGGTGTCCGGGTTGAGCAGGAGAATGTATTTACCTTGTGCTTGCGGGATGATTTGGTTGCAGGCTTTGGCGAAGCCGACATTTTCGGTGTTGGCAATTAAGTTGACGCCAGGGTAGTCCCGTTTGAGCATCTCGACGGAGTCGTCGCCCGAGTCGTTGTCGGCGACCCAGACTTCGAATTGATTGTGGGCTTCGTCTTTAAGTATGGAATCGAGGCACGCGGCGAGGAGACGCGGGGTCTTCCAGTTAACGATAACAATGGATACGAGGGGGTTCATAGCCCCCCTTTTGTCATTTCGACCGGAGCGCCGTAGGCGCGGAGTGGAGAAATCTTCCGTGAGTGTTCTATGTGCATCGAGATCCCGGCGTTCGTGGACCAGTCGGGGAAGATTTCTCGACTGCGGCGCTGACGCGCCTCCGCTCGAAATGACAAAGTGAAGTGAGTCGAAATGACAAAGTGGGACGTGTCTCTCACGTGTTGCATGTCCATCACAACGTCACCACCGGTCTGTACTTGCCAAATGCGTCACGCAAGGTGTTGCTTATCTCGCCCAGTGTTGCATACGACTCGACGCAGTCGGAGATATACGGGATCAAGTTGTCCGTACCTTGTGCCGCGTTATTTAACGCTGCCAGCGCCTTCCCCACCTTCGCGTTATCGCGAGACTTCTTGAGTTTCGCCAAGCGCTCTACTTGCGCTGTCTCAATCTTCGGATTTACTTTCAAGATTGGAATAGGCTCACCATGGTCATCAATAAATTTATTCACGCCGACAATAACCTTGTCGCCTGACTCAACTGCCTGGTGAAACTTGTAGGCGGATTCTTGTATTTCTTTCTGAATGAACCCAGATTCCACCGCCTTCATTGCCCCGCCAAGCTCGTCAATTTTCGTCAGATACTCGCGCGTACCCGCCTCAATCTTGTCCGTCAAATCTTCCACGAAGTACGAACCCCCAAACGGATCCGTGACATTAGCAATGCCGCTTTCAAAAGCGATTATTTGCTGAGTGCGCAACGCTGTTAACGCAGAAGCTTCCGACGGCAAGGAAAGTGCTTCGTCTTTGGAATTGGTATGCAGCGACTGCGCCCCGCCTAAAACCGCCGACATAGCTTCCAGTGACGTACGAATAATATTGTTGTCCGGCTGTTGCTGCGTGAGACTAGAGCCTGCTGTCTGTACGTGAAAGCGCAACATCATCGACTTGGGATTAGTCGCCCCAAATCTATCCTTCATCACTGATGCCCAAATGCGACGTGCTGCACGGAACTTTGCTACTTCTTCAAACAAGTTCATCTGTGCTACAAAGAAAAAGCTCAACTGCGGAGCAAAGTCATCTATTTTCAATCCGCGACTCAGTGCCGCCCGCACATACTCAATGCCGTTAGCGAAAGTAAAAGCAAGTTCCTGAACCGCAGTCGCCCCGGCTTCCCTTATGTGATAGCCGCTAATTGATATCGTGTTGAAACGCGGCATCTCTTTGGCACAGTACTCAAAGATGTCCGTGATGATGCGCATCGAAGCATTCGGTGGATAGATGTATGTATTGCGTGCTTCGTATTCTTTGAGTATGTCGTTTTGAATTGTGCCGCTCAAATCTTTGGGGCTGACGCCCTGCTTGACTCCAACCGCTCGATACATCATAAGTAAAATTGCAGCTGTTGCATTGATGGTCATGGAAGTGGAAACTTTTGAAAGATCAATTCCTTCAAATAAACGTTCCATATCGGCAAGACTGTCGATAGCCACACCAGTCCGTCCAACTTCGCCAAGCGCTAATGGATCATCGCTGTCATAACCCATTTGCGTGGGCAGATCAAAAGCTGTGGACAATCCGGTCTGCCCGTTTGCCAAGAGATAGCGGAAGCGTTGATTGGTTTCCTCAGCTGTGCCAAAGCCTGCGTACTGGCGCATAGTCCAGAGCTTGGCCCGATACATCTTTTCGTGAATACCGCGAGTGAAAGGAAATTCCCCCGGCTTGCCTAGCTGATTGGAAATTTTCCAGTTGGCAAGGTCTTCCGGCTTCCATATGAATTTGCGCTTTGAAATGTCGTCTAGCATGTGGAATATAATTGACCTTTGCCATTTACCTAATTGTACGGGAGCTTCATGGGATGCGGTACAAAAACACCATCCTCGAAACAGTAGGTGCAACACCTCTTGTTAAGTTGAATAAGATTGTAGCCGGACTAGAGCCTTTGATTCTAGCCAAAGTAGAAGCCTTCAATCCGGGCGGTTCGATTAAGGACAGACCGGCGCTGGCTATGATTGAAGAGGCTGAAAAGCAGGGGCTCCTGCGTCCGGGCGGCACAATTGTTGAGCCGACTTCCGGCAATACAGGTACGGGTCTGGCCCAGATTGCAGCAGTCAAGGGTTATCGCTGCATTTTGGTAGTACCTGACAAAGTAGCCGTCGAGAAGATAAATCTACTCAAAGCTTACGGAGCTGAGGTTGTAGTTGTACCAACTTCAGTATCAGCTAGCTCTCATGAAAGCTATTATTCGGTAGCCAACAAGTTGACCATGGAAATCCCTGGAGCATTCCAGCCTAATCAATTTGCTAATCCATTTAATCCGCAAGCACACTACGACACTACGGGTCCGGAGATTTGGGAGGCTACCGACGGCAAAATAACTTGCTTGGTTGCCGGATTAGGAACTGGCGGCACCATATCTGGAACAGCGCGCTTCCTCAAAGAAAAGAATCCGAAGATAAAAGTCATTGGTGTTGATCCTGAAGGCTCTATCTATTCGGGCGACATGGCTCAGCCATACAAGGTTGAGGGCATTGGCGAGGACTTCATTCCGCGCAACGTCAATTTGAAACTTATCGACGAAATTATCCGCGTCAGCGACAAGGAGTCGTTCACATTGGCTCGCCGTTTGTCACATGAAGAAGGCATTCTCGTCGGTGGTTCATCAGGAACTGCGACTGCTGCCGCTATTCGCGTGGCAAAGAATATGACAAAAGACGATGTTATCGTCGTTATTTTGCCGGATGGCGGACGTGGCTATTTGAGCAAAATGTTCTCTGATGATTGGATGCGTGAAAATGGTTTTATGCCGGCACCCGGTGTTACCTATTATGTCTCTGATTTGTTCAAGCGCAAAGTAGCGCATTCCAGACTTCCTGAAATGGTTGTGCTCAGGCCAAACGATACTATTCAAAAAGCAATTGACCTGATGGAAGAGTATCAAATCGACCAATTGCCTGTAATCTCGGAAGACGGACACAACGTCGGCTCAATCAACGACATCATTGCCATGCAAGTTGTCTACGAGCGCAAGCATCCTGAATCCGTGCAAGTAACGCAAGTGATGGGACGCGCATTTCCGCAATTTGAGCAAAGCTCGGAAATTGACCAGGTCTACAAAGCATTCAGGTTGGGTTCAGCCATGGTGGTGATAACCGATCAAGGCAAAGCAATCGGTGTGCTGACGAAGTACGATTTGATGACCCACTTGCAAGAGACAATCGAGAGCGGCATGGCAGGCAAAATAGCTGCTAAAAAGTAATAACTAGGAGTAAGTCGTGAAATTCTCAACCAAGGCTATTCATGTAGGTGGCGAACCGGATCCATCAACAGGTGCAATCATCACGCCCGTGTTCCAGACTTCGACTTATGTTCAAGAAGGAATTGGCAAACACAAAGGATATGAGTACTCGCGGACGGGCAACCCGACACGGGCAGCACTCGAGTCTTGCATTGCCTCTCTGGAAGGCGGCAAATACGGCTTAGCCTTTTCTTCCGGCTCCGGCGCTATGGCTACGGTGATGAACTTGCTCAATGCTGGCGATCACGTCGTAGTAGGCGAAGATGTTTACGGTGGTACGTACCGACTTTTCACGAAGGTGTTGAGTCGCTACAACCTGGAATTTACATTCGTTGATTCACGCGATCCAAAAGCAGTGGAAGCGGCAATTAAGCCGAATACAAAGATCCTCTGGATGGAAACGCCAACGAATCCGCTTTTGAATTTGGCTGACTTGCAGATGCTTACGCAACTGGCTAAATCGCGCAAACTAATAAGTGTTGTAGACAATACTTTTGCCAGCCCTTATTTCCAGCAGCCATTAGCATTGGGAGCCGACATTGTTGTGCACAGCACGACTAAATACATGGGCGGACACAGCGATGTTGTCGGCGGTGCTGTTGTAACAAGCAATGAAGAATACTACGAGCGCATCAAGTTCCATCAAAATGCAGTCGGAGCTATTCCGGGGCCTTTCGATTGCTGGCTTGTACAACGTGGCTTAAAAACTCTTGCCGTGAGAATGAGAGAGCACGAGAAAAATGCCATGATGGTAGCGAAGTTTCTCGAAGGGCATCCGGCTATTGAGAAAACAATTTATCCGGGTCTTCCTTCTCATCCGCAGCATGATCTGGCCAAAAGACAAATGTCCGGATTCTCCGGCATGGTGTCCTGCGTAATTAAGGGCGGCATGGAAAAAGCCGACATTTTTATGCAGAACACAAAACTCTTCGCTCTTGCTGAAAGTCTTGGCGGTGTTGAGTCGTTGCTTTGCCACCCGGCGTCAATGACTCATGGATCCATTCCAAAAGCGGAAAGAGACGCCAGAGGCATTGTCGAAGGTATGGTCAGACTCTCTTGCGGTATTGAAGATGGCGACGATTTGGTTGCTGATCTAGAACAGGCATTGTCGAAGATTTCTAGTACAGCTAAAGTAGCAAGCAGGTAGTTTAAGTATGCATTTTCTGAAATTGGTTCTTCTGGCTTCGTTGTTTGCCTCCTGGACGGCGCTACCCGCCTCCGCTCAAGTCAACACTGTCAATTCCGTTGTCCTTGGTAATCGTCCCTCCACGTTTGAAGGCGATCCTTACGCTGGCGCGGCAATTCTAACCACGGCAGGCGACTACTCTGCAAAGCCTGAAGTAGCCGGTTCGAGCTTCGCTATTGTCTCTCCGGGCAGCAACTGTCTTTTCACCGCTTACGGGAAACAAGCGTGGCTGTGGAATATCACTAACGGTGTTTGTACTGCTCCAATTCCACAAGGCTCCAATGTAACTTTTGCGTCGTTTAGCCCGAGCGGCAATATTATCGTGGTAGCAAGTTCCAGTAACGCCAAGATCTGGTCGGTGCCGTCCGGCGAATTTCTTGGTGAATTGACCGAGGGTGATTACATTCGCTCGGCAGTCATAAGCCATGATGGTCGTTATATCGCCACCATTACAAACCAAGGCTACAGCATCTGGAATGGCGCCAACGGAGCGCCACTTCTAAGGGCACCTATTAGTTCGGCAATAACACAATTGATATTCAGCCCCGACAGCAAGCGCATGTTGATCATTGCCGGCGGCAATGCTGGTCTTTGGCAAATTTCAAACGGTGCTGAACTTGGTAAAATTCCGGTAGGAGGTGCAGCGCGTGGAGCGGCTTTCAGTCCGGATGGACGCTATGTAATAGTCTGTACTGGTGACCGTGTGCACATTTGGGATGCCATCGGATACCGCAATGTTTCCAATGTTCCATTTGGTGGCTCCGGACAGTAATTACGCTGGAAGTGTCCTATGAAACGACTCTGGCTATTTGCAGTAATGATGTCTTTGCTTTGTCCGTTGTCGGCTGGAGCGAAGGAAATCACGATTGATGCTGGCGTCAAGACCGTTGAATTGAACGCCGCTGCCAATCTTCTTTCGACTCGCAAAATTATTTTGTTTATCGATCAATCGGGATCGATGAAGAAGACGGATTGCCCTGGTGAACTTAGTCGTTGGGATTGGTGCGCTCAGCAGTCGGCAGAGTTGGCTAGAATCCTAGTCCCCTTTACGCAAGACAATTTGACGATTGTGCCCTTTGCCACGGAGTACTCAGTACACGAGAACTGTACACCGGCTGCCGTAGCCAAGATTTTCAAGACGGAAAGTCCCAAGGGGAAAACGAATTTGTTGAACCCGCTGATTGGACAGTTGGCGCATCACCTGGCTAACAGGGATCCAAATAGGCGCCCGGTGGTGATTGCGATTATTAGTGATGGGCGTCCGGATCAAGAATTTGAAGTTGATGATGCCATCATTACCGCTACTAAGCGCATGCGTCATCCGAAGGAAGTGTCGATTGTCTTCTTGCAAGTAGGCGATGCCTTTAACGGCAAGAAGTTTTTAACGGATATCGATGAACATCTGGTGGAACGTGGTGCCAAGTACGACGCTGTGTCCGTGCGCACGTTCGACACGCTCGTGCAACTTGGTCTGGCACGGACGCTGGCTAACGCGATTCAGGAAATTGATAAGTCGGGGAAGAAGTAACCTTTGTCATTTCGACCATTTCTTACTTTGTCATCTCGACCGACCGAAGGGAGTGGAGAGATGACAAATTGGGGGCATGACAAAAGGGAGAATAGCGCCTAGTTCGTCGACTTCTCGTGGTCCCCGGCGTTCATCTCCTGCATGTGCTTCATGAAGTTTTCTATGTCTTTCTGCGACTGTGCTGAACTATGCGGCATCTTGCCGGACTTGAGTTCGCTGTGCACGCTGTCCAAGTATTCGGCGGCGGATTCGCCCGTTTTCATCAAATTCTTGACGCCTTTCTGCGTTTCCGGCTTAGCAAATTCGTTGAATAAGCCTTCCATTGCTTGGCCGGCACCTTCGCCCATTAGCACTTCCATCTCGTTTTTTACACGCTTGTATCCCGTCGGAGCAACAAAAGTATCTGGCGGTAAGTCTTGTCTTTCAACGCGAACTGTATCTAAAGCAGTCACTTTCTCGCCATCGCCGGTTGAGACAACCATGCGCAATAAAACACCGTTGTTGGTCGGCACATTCATCGGCTTGTGAGCGACCATGTGAAACGCTGCTGGCACAGAGATGTCATTGGCGAAGTACAATTCGCTATTGCCGCTTGCTGTTGGCTCAAGACCCAATACATTGCGTGACTTGGGTGGTGGCACTGGCGCACTCTCTTCCGTGTATTGCGTAGCTTTGATGCCGGCAATTTCTACTTCGCCGGTTTTTTTAAGAGGTTTGTCCGTCTGTTCGCCCATTGCTTTGCCGAGACCATCTACACCAGCCTTGCGCTTTTCCAGGTTGGCCTTAAATTCATCGATGGTCATTTCAGAATAGACTTTGGTTTTGTCGTTGAAATAAATAATTCTCGGATTTGCTGCCGGAACTATACAAGTGATATTCATTTGCGGATTGACACTTTTAACGCCATCATGCGAAATGTAAGCTATTTGTTCACCTGCAAACGGACTTGTTTGGTAAAGTATCCAGCCTTTTTCCGGTACCAGACTACAACTGGAAAGACAAATTGCAATGCCGGCAAATATACCTGCAATGGTGCTCAAGTTAATCTTTGACATGCGTGCCCCTACTCTGTGACTTCTGACTTACGCCTCACGGCCTCAACGAGTCCAGAATATCATGGGCACGGGCGTCTAGTTTGTCAGCTGCTTCTTCTTTGCCCATTTTGTGTAAGAATTTTGCGTAGTCCGTTAAGGTTTCGGCAACCGGCTTTTCAGTGCTCCTGCCACCGAACGGCTTCTCGTCGGCAAATTGCTCTCGCGCATCAAGGGCGTCTTTGTAAAATCGCTCAGCCTTCTCATTGTCGCCCTTGGCTTCGTAAAAGCGAGCCATTGTGTTAAAGGTAGAGCCACGTTTATCCAGTGGGGCATTGGTACTCTCTAAGAGTGATTCTGCTCGTTCAAAATACTTTTCTGCCTCGTCCATTCTGCCCTGGTGTTGATACATGGTAGCTAGATCCACGAAGCGCTTTGCTGCTGCCGGATCGGAATGCTCAACTAAGGGGTTGGAGTCTGCTCCTCGTTTGTATAATTCCTCGGCTTGATCAAACTTGCCGTGTGCTCTATAGAAATCGCCCAGATTGTTTAGTTTGTCCGCAGCTTCTGGATGATTCACACCGTGTTGCTTTTCCAAACGATCGGCTTGTTTGGTTGCATGAGAAGGAACCTTGTCCTGCTGTTCAGCTTGGTTGTCGAGCCATTTGACCAGGTCAGCCGGTTGTCCGATTCCCGGATATTGTCCACCCAGGCTCTTGTCGATTATCACGCCGGCTTTATTGAAGGTATCGGCAGCCTCGTTCATCTTGAGTTCTTTTTCGTACATTCTTCCCAGATTGACCATTGTGCGCGCGGTTAAAAGGCTGTCGTCACCGAGATTTTCCTGACGCAATTGCAGAGCTTCTTTGTAATAATTCTCTGCGTCCTGATATTTGCCTTGCTTCTCGTAAATTTCTGCCATGTGATGTTTGACCGTGGCAAGATCCGCGTCCTGGTGCCCGCTATTTGTTAGTTTCTCTTCTGCCTGCTTGAAGATGGTCTCAGCTTCTTCAAGGTTGTTTTCTTTTACGGCTTTTAGCCCCTGTTCATTCATTTGCTCCCAGCTAGGGTCTTCAGCACGGATGGGTGCGATAGTTACAAACAGGCATAAGCCGAGGGCAGTCGCTTGTCGCAAAAGGTGGCTGATCTCAACTAGGACAATCTGATGCTTCATATTACCCATTTTCCCATATGCACTTTGCAAGGTCGTGATATGCGGACCAGTTTTACAGAAGTTAATTCTAGGGGCTCAGAGGCTCGTAAACTGGCTGGACCGCTGCAAATTGACTTAAGATTATTGGCTATGGGAGTCTGGTGGACATTGCCGTGAGCCATTTCTTGGATGCTCTTAAGGAAAAAATCCTCATCTTTGATGGGGCTATGGGCACGTCCATTCATAATTACGACCTCACGCTTGATGACTATCAGGGCTACGAAAACTGTCCGGAAATCTTGGTGGAAAGCAGACCGGATGTAATTGCTGAGATTCATGGATCGTTTTTTGAAGTTGGTTGCGATGTTGTGGAGACCGATACATTTGGTGGTTCGCCAATTGTCTTGGCTGAGTTTGACCTGGCTCCTCGTGCCTACGAACTAAACAAAAAAGCTGCTGAATTGGCTAGAGGCGTAGCCAATGATTTTTCAAAAAAAGGTCACAAACGATTTGTGTCGGGATCAATTGGACCGACAACCAAGCTGCCATCGCTTGGGCATGTCACCTTGCAGCAAATGTACGAAGCGTACAGCGTGCAAATTGCCGGACTTGTGGATGGTGGTGTCGATGCATTGCAGTTTGAAACTGGTCAGGACTTATTGCAAGCCAAGGCTGCGGTTATTGCAGCCCTGGACTATTTTAAGAAATCAGGGAAGCGCGTTCCAATAATTACGCAGGTGACAATTGAAGCGCCGCCAATTTCGACAATGCTTGTCGGATCCGACATTTCAGCGGCCCTGACGACGCTTGCTGCATATCCTATTGATGTGATTGGTATCAATTGTGCTACTGGTCCTCAGGAGATGATCGATCATATTGGTTTCCTTTGTGCCAATTCGCCGACATATGTTTCCGTGTTGCCTAACGCCGGACTGCCGGAAAATGTGGGCGGCCAAACTGTTTATAAACTAACACCGGACGATTTAGCTCATTGGCTTGAGTATTTTGCTGTGGAGCACGGCGTCAATATTGTCGGTGGATGCTGTGGTACTACGCCGGCACATTTAAAACGAGTAGTTGAGAAAATTGGTGGCTTGGCTCCAAAGAAGCGCAAGGTTGAAGTAACACCTTCGGTTGCTAGTCTCTATTCGGCTGCGCCGATGCACGTTGACCCCGCACCGCTAATTATTGGTGAACGGACTAATACGAATGGCTCGCGCAAGTTTAAACAACTGCTTGAGAAAGAAGATTGGGACGGCATGGTCTCCATGGCTCGTGATCAGGAAAAAGAAGGCGCACACTATCTAGATGTCTGTTCGGCATATGTCGGACGTGATGAGATGCGTGATATGTCCATCTTCCTCAAACGCCTCAATACTGACCTGCAAATTCCTATCGTAATTGACTCAACGGAATTCCCCGTGCTCGAAGCTTCACTGCCGCTCTTGGCGGGGCGTGCGGTGGTCAATTCGATCAACCTTGAAGATGGCGAAGAAAAAATGATTCGCAAGGTTGATTTGATTAAGAGATACGGAGCAGCCACCATTGCCTTAACTATTGATGAAAATGGCATGGCTAAGACGGCTCAAAAAAAGTTGGAAATTGCCAAACGTATTTATGACTTGTGTCTGCAGCAGGGATTGAAGGGCGAGGACATTATCTTCGATGACTTGACCTTTACACTTTCGACTGGAAATGAAGATGATCGCAAACTGGGACTGGAAACGCTTGAAGGCATAAGACTCATCAAAGAGAATTTGCCAGGCGTCAAGACAAGTCTTGGCGTAAGCAACATCTCCTTTGGTTTTGATGCTCATATTCGTCAGATACTGAATTCCGTGTTCCTGCACTATGCCGTGGAATACGGTCTTGATATGGCGATTGTCAATGCCGCCAAGATCCTACCGCTCTATAAAATTGACGAAGCGGAAAGAGAGTATCACCGCAAGCTCATTTTTGATGAACGCACTTCTGACTACGATCCATTGTTCGTTCTGCTCGATTTTTACAAGCAAAAAGGTGCATCGGGAGTTAAGACTGAGAAGAAGGAGCCGCCTAAGGAGATTGAAGAGGCGCTCAAGGTAAGAATCATTGATGGCAATCGAGTTAATCTGGAAAAGGATTTGGAAAAGGCCCTTAAGAAATATACGCCATTGGACATCATCAACAACATCCTGCTTGATGGCATGAAGGTTGTCGGTGATTTGTTTGGTGCCGGTAAAATGCAACTGCCTTTCGTTTTGCAATCGGCAGAGACTATGAAAGCCGCCGTGTCATACCTTGAACCATTTATGGAGAAGGTCGAGGGCATGAGTAAAGGAATAATGGTTTTAGCTACCGTCAAAGGCGACGTGCACGATATCGGTAAAAACTTGGTTGATATTATCTTGAGCAATAATGGCTTCAAGGTCGTCAATCTAGGTATTAAACAACCGATCGACAACATTATTCAGGCGGCTGCCGAACACAAGGCAGACTGTATTGGCATGAGTGGGCTACTGGTTAAGTCGACAGTGATAATGAAAGAGAATCTGGAAATTCTCAATCAGCGGGAAATTGCGACACCGGTGATTTTAGGCGGAGCGGCGCTCACTAGGCGCTATGTGGAAGATGATTGTCGCGCTGTCTACAAAGGACAGTTGTTTTATGGGCAGGATGCTTTCGATGATTTGAAAATCATGACTGCACTTTCTAATGGTGATGAGGCAGCTTTATCTAAGCTGGCCGGTCTGGACGGTGGTGCAGGGCTTAAGGTTAAGCCGGCAGCGCCAGCAGCGTGCAAGCGAATGACTCCTGCGGGGCAACCGGCAGGGGAGGCTCTGACAGGAAGCAACCGTAAATCGTCTGTAGGTACTGCAATTCGCCGTTCTGATGTGGCAAGGGACGTGCCAATAGCCCATCCGCCCTTCTGGGGATCAAAAGTCATAAGCGATATTCCACTAAAGGAAATCTTTAAATATCTCAACGAGAATGTTTTAGTACGTGGTCAATGGCAAGTACGCCAGCGTGAAATGTCCAATGCCGACTTTGAGAAATTGTTGAATGAACAAATTCGTCCTGTAATTAAGGCATTGGAAGAGCAATGCATCAAGGAAGAGTTGCTGGTGCCGCAGGCCGTATACGGCTATTTCCCGTGTCAATCCTCGGGGAATGATTTGATTGTCTACAAAGAAGATCAAAAAACAGAATGGGTTCGTTTCCATTTTCCGCGTCAAGATCATGGACGGAATCTTTGCATATCCGATTTCTTTGCTGCGGTAGAGGAAGGACGTATGGATGTTCTGCCTGCGCAAATTGTCACAATGGGCAGCAAAGCCAGTGAACACAGCCAGATGTTGTTTAAGTCCAATCAGTATAGAGATTATCTCTACTTCCACGGATTGTCGGTAGAATCAGCCGAAGCAATGGCGGAAGTGGTACACAAACGAATACGGGCTGAATTGGGGTTTGCCGAGGAAGATGCCGGCGAGATGAAGAAGTTTCTCAACCAGGGATTCCGAGGGACTCGGTACAGCTTTGGCTATCCGGCGTGTCCTAATCTGGAGGATCAGCAACAACTATTTGAACTGCTGAAGCCTGGGCGTATAGGAATGACTTTGACGGAAGAGTTTCAGCTTGTGCCTGAACAGAGCACATCAGCGGTAGTTGTTACTCACCCGGAAGCTAAGTATTTCAACATAAACAGTGCGACTCCCACTGAGGATCTAGACTGATGGAGATGGGAAATATCCAAAGATGTCTTCCTATCGTGATTGTTACTCTGTGCCTCTATGTGTTGCCTGCTATAGGTCAACCGTACGTGAGCGGACAGCAAATTGCTCATGTGAAAACTGATTGGCGAGTGACTGACAAATTGAGAGTTGGCGATGAGTCGCCAAATTTTAAACTCAAGACAAAAGACTTTACTCGAGAAGTTGAGCTTTCCTCTTTTCGAGGTAAGCGTCCGGTCGTGCTAATTTTTGGAAGCTATAGCTGTCCTTCATTCCGCAGCCAAGCGGGGTTGTTTGAGGAAATGGCCAGCCAGTATAAAGATCGTGCAGAGTTCTTCATTGTCTATATTAGAGAATCTAACGCAGCCGGTGGAAAAACTTCGTTAATCAACGAACGGGAAAGTATCTCTATTAAAGATCCTCAGGACTATTTGCAGCGAACCGAAGTTGCCAAACAGTGTTGCTCGGCATTGAACATCCGCACACCTTGCCTGGTAGATAGGTTAGATGATGCTGTTGCCGAGGCGTATGCTGCGTGGCCGGATCGAATTTATATCGTTGACTCTGACGGTAAGATAGCCTTTGTTGGCCGACCTGGACCATCAGGGTTTGCACCGGCTGTGCAGTCCATAGATAACTGGCTCAAGAAACAATCCGCCAGGTAATACCTAGAGTTTCAGGTCTTGAATTTTGTTGAGAGAAGCAATTAATTCCTGGAAGCCCACTTCATCCTGGTCACGTTCTATTAGCCCGGTATCAGCTAATTTAAGCCCCATGGCTTGAAAAATAATCGCTTCTACAGCAGGGTCTAAATCAGGATTGATGTCGCTGGGCCTTTTGATGTTGCGCAGGGGACTGAGAAAATACTGACCCATTTCTTCGTAGGCCGAAATCCACTCCTCAAGCGAATCGCCAATAATTTGACTTGGTTGTTGGTATTGCAGTGGATGGCTTTTGACCGCGGCTTCCCAGAGCATTATTCCGAAAGCCATCCGGTCATTGGGTTCTAAGCACGGATAGTAGAAGCCATTCGTGACGACACAATCAAGATCCGGTCCTTCCTCGCAGTTGAGGATGCCAAAGTAACCAGAATCGGCTAGTTTTATCCCCGACTCTGTAATCAGTATATTGTCTGGCCGAAGATCGCCATGATATTCAAATGTGGTTTTGGATAGTTCATCCAAATGGCAAGCGATTTCTATGAATGTGGCAATGGATACCTCTGCGGTGATCACATCTCTTAATGTGAGCCCGTCTAAAAACTCCATCTGGAGAAAACACATATCGGGTTCATCGACGATTGAGTTAATTGCAATTAGTGCTGGATGGTGGCACTCTTGCATTTTGTCGTAATGTGAAAGAAGTATATCTCTCGCATCTGGTAGTACGTCGGCAACTCCGCCTTCAAAAATGGTTGTGGCTTGCGTTCGTTGAATGACATCACCGCCATTAATTTCCAAGCTTTCTTTCGGCTTGGCCACCTTGAAAGCGGCGTCCGGCCCGCCGTTTAAGTCGGTGCCCCGATAAACCCAGGAAAAGGGACCGTCATTGACTAAAGAATCAATAAGGTAATTGCCTACTTTAAGTCCGACCCACGAAACTTCTTCTTCTCTCATCTGCTCCCACTAGCGGTTCTCTTGAGACCCGCTTCCTTTGCCTGTCAATGGCGGTACAATGTTTGCACTCCCGGTAATTATAGGCCATAACTATTTCACTTACGGAAGAATACGTCAGCACCAGTCAACTGAAATTGCATTGCGTAACTAGTGGCGCTGGCAAGCTGATTCTTTTCTTGCATGGCTTCCCGGAATTTTGGTATGTCTGGCGTAAGCAGCTTATTGAGTTTGGACAAGATTTCCAGGCAGTTGCGCCTGACATGCGTGGCTATAATCTTTCCGATAAGCCCAGGCAAGTGAGTGAATACATGATGCCGCATTTAATTGCGGATGTGAAAGCGCTAGTTGAACATTACAGTCAGGGACAAAAAGCAATTCTTGTTGCTCACGATTGGGGTGGAGCTGTTGCGTGGAATTTTGCCATAGCCTATCCGGAAAGTCTGGAGAAGTTGGTAATTATCAACTCGCCTCATCCGGCAACTTTCATGCGAGAACTAAGAAATAACCCGGCGCAGAGAAAGGCCAGCAGCTATATGCTTCTCTTTGCCAGCGGATTGGGAGAACCTGCTCTACGAGCTGACAACTAC
>SBAT01000306.1 GCA_005240105.1 Chloroflexota bacterium | reverse complement strand
CTTTGTCCATTGAATGGGATTGCTTCACCGGCGGCTTTGGCGGTGCGACTATGACCGGTGCACTGGATTCGCTTTTCAGGGAAATATTTAAATCAGCGCTCCCGGGCAAACAAATTTCCTTGCACGACAACCACTTCACTTTGGCTGTAAATGGATAGATCTGTCCGTCTTTCAGTTTTGCCGGAGGAGTTATTTTTGTGCGTAATGTAGTTTTGTTTTGATAACCAAACGTGGTCACGCCGGCGTCGACAAATTTTGTTGGCTTCTCCCATTCAATTTGACCGGCTGAAAAACCTTCAGGTAAAACCCAATCTATTGATGTCGCGAGACCGGATTCGCCGGGATCTTTGTAGTAAGTATGCCAACCCGGCTCCATTTGCAATTGCACGGCTAGTGTGAATGGAGTGCCCGAGCGAATGTTTTTTGATTCTGAAACCAAACTTGCTTTGACAGGATCCTTGATAGATTCCTGAGCCGCCTCAATGTCATCGCCTGAGCTATTCTCGGCAAATGATGCAGGGGAAGCAGTTAATGACATTAGCAAGGCTAATGCGAGCAAGTGTATTTTCTTCAAGTTTCGACTCCGCTCTATTTGTTGGAGGTAACGTGCTCATTTGATTTAAGCATATGCATGCCTATTCCATTATTGCGAGCAATCTCCGTGTAGACCTTGGCACTTTCTCTAAGTGTTCTTTCCTGGGTCGGAAATGTCACACGAACCAGTCCAAACCGTGCTTCCAATCCGTCGGCCCATTCAAAATTATCGAGTAGTGACCAATGCAAGTACCCTTTAACATTGGCGCCATCGGCTATGGCTCTGTGCATTGCCTTTACATGTTCGGTCAAGAAATTAACTCGTTCGGTATCATTCAATGACCAGTCGCCATCTATTTGGTGGGCGGGGAATTTAGTTGCCATCCCATTTTCGGTAATGTAGGTAGGCAGTTGTTTGCCTTGTGAATTGACGCTATATTCCGGCAGCTCTTTGGTCAGCACATCGTAAAGTCCTTGTGGGTATATCTCCCAGCCAAGACCTGTTTTTGCGTATTGGTGTGTTTCTGCTTGCGCCCCGAAAAAGTCTGGTGGATAACTCCACTGGAATTCGCAAGTTTCATGCGTGTAGTAATTGAGACCGATATAGTCCATCGAGTCTTTCAATCCAGTTACAGGTCCACTGATGCTTTGTATTACCCGCTCGCAGTTAAGAGGAAATGGAAAGACCAATCGCCCTTCGCGAATTGCTAATAGGAAGATGTGGTTAAACACATGATTGCGTAGATAGCGGGCAAATTGATCAAGCGGGTTAAGTGGGTTGCGGGCAGAAAAGAGTCGCCAGTGAATGGCAACGCTAACCTGAGCATCTTTCACACGGCTATGAATGGCATGGTATGCAGCAGCATGACCTTCAAGCATAGAACGAATTGATTTAAAGGCGAGCAGGAAATCTCCCTCATATCCGGGTGTCCAGACGCCTGCAATATAACTCTGGTATGTATATACTAATGGCTCATTGATGGTTATCCAGAAATCAACCAAGTCACCGAATGCTTCTGCGGACAACTCTGCAAAACGAGCAAATTCGTGAACGGTTTTTGGGTTGGTCCAACCGCCAATATCGGCTAACCAATTCGGTAAGCAGAAATGAAACAGGCTGACAAAACTCTTCATGCCCTTGGATCTCAGCTCTGTTAGAACTTTGCGATAGTAGTCCACCATTTCCGGATCTAATGGAGCATTTGGCAATGGCACCAGTGCCGCCCAATTTAAACTTAAACGAAATGCGTTCAAGCCCATGTCTTGACAGAGTTGCAGGTCGTCTTTGTAGCGAGAGTAGAATTCGCAGGCTCTGTCGGCGTTGGTTTTATCAATTATTTTGCCGTCGCAATTAGTCCACATGGACCAATCCGATAAGCGACCGGCTACTTCCTTGGGGTTGCCCTCAACCTGGAAATGCGAGGTTGCCACACCCCACAAAAAGCCCTCTGGAAATTTGAGTTCACTCGTACTTATGACCAATACTCCCTGACATGTAATTAAACCAAGCCAAAAACATTTTATGACATTAGTATAATTGAAGACCGGCTGTTCTGGGGCAATTTTGGCTGTTATTGAGCCAATGCCTGCCCGCATTCGCAGTGGAAACGCCCTAAGGGAGACATTCTTGTCTACAAACGCCCATTCATGGGAGATCAAGAGGCATTGGCTATTGGCATTTGTGCTGATGGCTGTCCTCGTGGCTATCAACTTTGTCTGCTTTGGCAGGACTCTCGGTGGCTATTACCTGGCCGATGATTACATCCATGTTGCCTACTTGAGTAGGGTCTTTTCAGGGCATCCGGAACTTTTATGGCAAAACTTTTATACCAATTGGCTGCAGACTCAAGGCACGCAATTCTATAGACCGCTTATCTCTTTGACTCTGGCTCTGGACTACCTTTTCTGGGGTGCAAATCCGCTTGGCTATCACCTGACAAATACGCTCTATCAATGTGCAGCTTCGATATTTTTGTTTTTGCTTTCGCGGCGTATGCTGCGAGAGTTTGGTGAGCGACAGGCTACAACGGTTGCATTTTTTACAGCGGCCATTTTTGCTAGCTATCCTCTGCATGCGGAAGTAGTTAGCTGGATAATTGGACGCGTTGATGGCGTGTGTACGGCATTCTACCTTGCTGCGTTCTGGTCATTTATATGTTGGTATCAAGACAAGCGCAGACTATATTTAGCTTTGAGCCTTGTAGCGTTTCTCCTGGCACTGTTGTCCAAGGAAATGGCCATTACATTGCCGCCGACTTTAGTTGTCTACATTCTGTTGGCTGATGGTCTACAGACGAAAAACTGGTTGGGACGACTAAAGGAAGCAGCTTGTGCAACCGGGATTTTCTGGGCAATGCTTATTGGTTATTTGGTTGTAAGGACACTCTCTTTGGGAACAGTAGCTGGCGGCTATATGGGTTCAATTGGAGAGGGACTTGATCAGTCTTTATACAAACGGCTATTTGTTGATGGTTCGTTGCTCAGAGTGATGTTGCCTTTTGATGCGTCAGTGTT
The DNA here is from genome assembly GCA_005240105.1 of Chloroflexota bacterium. Taxonomy (GTDB): domain Bacteria; phylum Cyanobacteriota; class Vampirovibrionia; order Obscuribacterales; family Obscuribacteraceae; genus SBAT01. Next base: position 939 of record SBAT01000306.1, on the reverse strand, counting down.
TTCTCCGTTTAACAAGTTGCGCAAGATGTTGTCCAATTTGTATTTGCTAAGTGGAGTTGCAATTGCTTTGCGTTTGTTGTTGATGTTCAGGACGAACGGACTGACGCGATTTATAGGGTTTGCAATTTTGTGGCTTGTCATTTCTATGATACCGACTTATCAGGTTTTCAATTTAACGGATAATTTGCAGAGTAGTCGATTTATATACATGGGGACGGCGCCGTTGTCGTTGTTGCTGGTGTTGCTGGTGTATCCGTTGGCTAAGTTGTCCGAGGAAAGTAACGGCAGATTTCTCGACTTCGGCACCTCCGGTGCCTCCGCTCGAAATGACAAAAATAAAAAATCGCTCGGAATGACAAAGGGGAAAATGGTTCGCTTTTTCCAGTTGGTTGCTTGTATTTTGCTGATTGGGTTTGTGGTTTGTTTTGTACAGATTGCTCAGGGTAATAATAAGCCGTGGGTGGCAGCGGGCAGAGAAGTACGAGCCTTGCGCCACGAATTGGAAAGAACTGTTGGGCAAATGGAGCCGGGCAAGAAGTTGGTTCTTCTAAATCTGCCGCAGCGAGTAGGTGGCGCGCACGAACTCTATAACGCGGCGATGTTGTGGATTCTCCTGCAGCCTCCTCTAACATCACCGGGTATTTCTGAAAAGGTAGTTACGTTTGAACCCATGACCTATGGCGACTCTGAAATATTTGTTGTTTCACGGCTGAGGAGAATGCTTGAGAAAGATCCTAATGGATACGAGTTCTACACCTGGGACAGAGAACTTAATAGGCTTGTGCCGGTGCATTTAAGCTTATCCGGTAAAAACATTGCTTTTGGAGCCGGCGAATTTGCTGGATTGAACTTAGAAAATCTTGACGAAAATATGTTCGTTGTTTCTCCACAGATAAACATTGCACCGGCTGTCGTTGATTTTGTGGACGTTAATTTCTG
>SBAT01000287.1 GCA_005240105.1 Chloroflexota bacterium | reverse complement strand
TCGGTAAACTTAATGCGCTTCAAGCAGTCGGTTAATTGCTCCTGGCTGATAAAACCTTTTTCGACGGCGCTTTTGCCCATTTTCTCTATCGAGGCTTTGGATCTTTCGAGAGATTTTGGATATATATCGTATACATTTACCCGCGCATTTGTTTTGCTGGCAATGAGGTAGGCAATGCCGGAACCCATGAGTCCTGCTCCGGCGACAAAGACGTGAGAAAAGGTCATATCGTGGCTTTCCTTGAAGCGCGATGCCGCTTGGCATCTGGTCTTGTAAAACCTCAAGATCCTACCATTGGCATGCATGATAAAGTGATATCGATGTATGCAAAGCTCTTCGCAAGTCGCGAGGCGGTTTCTTTTCTTGGGTGATCATATGTTTGAGAAAGTTCTGATTGCAAATCGTGGTGAAATTGCCGTTCGGATAATTTCTGCTCTGCGCGAGATGGGGATCAAAGCGGTATCCATTTATTCGACGCCGGACAAACCATCCAGACATGTGCAACTCGCCGACGAGTCTTATGAGTTAACCGGACCACCCAATAAGGTCTATTTGGACGGCAGCCAAATTATTGAAATTGCCAAGAAATCCGGAGCAGAAGCAATTCATCCAGGCTATGGATTCCTGGCAGAAAACGCTGAATTTGCTGAAGCTTGCGCTAAGGCAGGAATTACTTTCATTGGACCAAAACCTGACGTTATTCGGCGTATGGGTTCAAAAGTTGAGTCTCGCCGAGTAATGGAAGCTGCCGGAGTTCCGGTTGTACCAGGAACATTGAATCCGGTTACATCTGTTGAAGCTGTCAAAGAACTCGGGGTTCAATACGGCTATCCGTTGGCAATCAAAGCATCTGCCGGTGGCGGTGGTCGCGGACTGCGTGTGGTCCGCAAAGAAGAAGAAATTGAGTCAGCTTTAAGTGGGGCTCAACGAGAGGGATCGAGTTATTTTGGCAGCGGCGAAGTGTATGTCGAAAAGTATTTAGACAAACCTCGCCACATAGAAATCCAAATACTTGGTGATACCAAAGGCAACGTAGTTCATTTATTTGAACGTGATTGTTCCAGTCAAAGAAGACACCAAAAACTTTTAGAAGAAAGTCCTGGTGCAAATCTCTCGCCCGCTCTTAAGCAAAAAATGTTCGATGCGGCAATAGCCGGAGCCAAAGCACTTGGCTATACATCTGCCGGCACAATTGAGTGTCTTGTTTTTGGTGAAGAGTTCTACTTCCTGGAAGTTAACACGCGAGTGCAAGTCGAGCATCCGATTACTGAAGCCATAACCGGAATCGACATTGTTAAAGAACAAATCCGCATTGCTCATGGCGAACCTATTTCCTTTAAGCAGAGTGATGTCTCTGTTCGCGGACACGCCATTGAGTGTCGTATTAATGCCGAAGATCCGTTCAAGCAGTTCATGCCTGCGCCAGGCAAGATAACTACCTGGAGTGAACCACGTGGTGCTTGGGTGCGTGTTGATTCAGCTTGCTATCAAGGTTATGAAATCCAACCATTCTATGATTCTCTTCTGGCAAAATTAATTGTATGGGGCCGCACAAGGGAAGAAGCGATTGCCCGTACAAAAATTGCTCTGAAGGACTTTGTCATTGAAGGAGTTGCCACGACTGTCCCATTCCACTTGCTATTGCTTGAGGATAAGAGTTTTGTTGAAGGCAAAATCGACACGATGTTCGTTGAGCGTGATTTCAAAAAGGTCTTAATTGAAAAAGCCAACGAATTTCCAAAGCCAATTCCGGCAGTCAAAGAAGCCGCAGCACCTGTTGCCAATGCTCAAGTTAAAAGAATCGGTCCGCGGAACTTTGAAGTAAACGTGAATCAGCGATCTTTCACTGTGGCAGTTACTGAATTGGTGGAAGGCAAAGAACCTGTGGCACAGCAAGCAAGCGTTTCTGCTCCCAAGGCGCCGGCTGTAAAGGCTGAAAACAACGGGCATTCCGGGGACGTAAAGGCAGAAATGCATGGGCTTGTAAAAGAGCTGCACGTTAAGGAAGGTCAGGAAGTTTCCATTGGACAGAAATTGCTCATATTTGAGGCAATGAAAATGGAATCGGAAATTCTTGCTAAGAAGGCGGGGATTGTCAAAAATATTAAAGTAAAAGCCGGCGAAACGGTTGAAAGTGCAACTGTACTGCTGGTGCTTGGAGATAAATAGCTTCAATGCGCATAGGCAACGGTTTCGATATTCATCGTCTAGTCGAAGGGCGAAAGTTTATTTTGGGTGGAGTGGAAATTCCGCATGACCGTGGAGTTGAAGGACACTCAGATGGCGATTGTTTAACGCATGCGGTCATTGATGCTTTGCTTGGTGCCTCGGCTCAAGGAAATATTGGCACCTGGTTTCCTCCCACTGATCCGAAGATAAAAGGTATTAGCAGTTTTGACATGCTATCGGCAGTTGTGGATAAGTTGGCCGAGTTGAATTACAAAATAGCTAATGTGGATGCTGTTGTTGTCTGTGAAAAGCCTAAGTTGTCTCCGCACTATGAAGAGATGCGTAAGTCATTGTCCAGCGTTTTAAAGATTGATATAGGTCAGATGAGTGTCAAAGCCACCACTGCTGAACGGCTCGGGCCAATTGGACAGGGCGATGCAATTGCCGTGCAGGCCGTTGCACTTTTGGAATAGTCTTCAGCTTGCCTTTTGGAGTTCTGGTTTTAGATCTAGGTACCAGACTGGCTGAGCATCCTCTACGGGATCGGATGTGAAGTTGAACCCGCAGTGAGTGAGAACGCATGCGCCCGTAGCATACTTTTGACGGGCTGGTTCGACAACTAGATGTTCATAACCATTCTTTTGAGCATAGCCTATTATTTTGGAAAGAAGTTGTCTTGCTACCTTTTTTCCTCGTGCCTGCTTTGCCACACACAGCCTGACTAGCTCGAATTCACCATCGGTTTCAGGACGTCCGGCAGCGACCCCAATCACGTGTCCATCTTTCACGGCAATCAGGCACTTACCTCCATTGGCGAAATAGTAACTCAAGTTTTCCAGATCGTTGTCCCTGTTCGCCAAATCAAGATTGAGAGAATGTTCTTCCATTACACTGCGGACAAGCTCAATTATTGCTGCCCGATCAAATGTATTTGCTTCTTTGATGTACATATTCCCCTCCCTTTTGGCAAAGAGGCCCCTTGCGGGACCTCTTTGGCTCATCAGTCGGTTTGTCGACCTTCTGAGGAAGCTAGAATGGTCTGTTCAGCCTCCAGGTTAACTGGTCTTGCCTGCGCAGGCGAATGTACTCGCTGCGAGGTATTTGCTTGTGGGCGTTCCACAATTCGCTGACTGATTGACCTATATCGTTTTTCTCTTCTCTTATATCGGCGATATAGAGATAAGTCTCTGGATTGTCCGGTTGTAGAAGAGCAGCTTCTCTATAGCGAACCATAGCTGCTACGTCATTACCCAGAGTCTCCTGGCATTGACCAAGCGCAAGATGTACTTCAGCATCATTGGGATCGATTTTGCGAGCTATGGTGAGTTCGCCGATTGCGTCCGTAATTTTGCCTTCATCCATCAAGCAGAGGGCCAGTCCATACCGTGCCCGTGAATTGTCAGAGTTTAGAGAAAGGGCTGTTTGGAAGTTAACCTTGGCTGTAACCATGTCTTTTCCCAGGATTGCCCTGAAGCCTTTATCTTCAAAGGTATCTGAAGATACAAGCGTTGCCGGCAGATCTTCCCTGAAGGCTACGGCAGCATGATTTAGTCTGGCTGCTTCTAGCCTGGCGCGGCGATATGGCGGGCTATACATGGATGTTAGATAATTGCCCGACATTTCCGCTAGGTACTGACTTACCATGGCAGTTTGCGAAAGAACGTTGCGAACATTATTTGCCCATTCAGCTGCCAGGGCTTCCATGGTTGTCCCGGCAAATTTGGCGCATTCAGTTGTAATTGTCACCACATGTTTTCCATCTACACGGATGACGGGCAACTGGTTGATCATTATTACTTCTACGTTAGCGGGTGAATGATCACGTGCGCCCATAAGGGCATTGTTTATATTGTTCTCCACTATTAATGTGCGCTCAAGTGGAGTAAAACCACCGGCGGCTGCCTGGATAGTAAAAACTTCCTGTCCGGCAACACGCACTACTTCAGGATTGGCATAGACACGCCCAAAGAGGCGATCACTAGCCAATGCTTGTGGTGGCATTATTATGGTTTGAGCTAACCATAGACTGAAGCATGCAATTACAAAGTAGGCAATTGCGCTATATTTTCGTTTCATGATGGCTTCCTCACAAGATGACCGACAGTTTCATCATAAAAAGTTTTCTGCGCATTAAATCCAATAAGCTAGGGTAAACCCCAACGAGCCTATACAAAACCTCAGTAGATTTGATGTTTCCTTAAGAAATGAGTAGAGAATATCGACTAATTTGTTGGTTTGACTGCCAATATGGCTGCAGCTCTCTGTTCAAATTCTTTTGCAGACTTAGGTAAGCCGAACCATTTGCCTAAAAGCTTGCCCTCATTATTGAAGATCACAAAATGTGGATAGGCGTTGCATCCAAAGTCTTTTTTGAATATGCGGTCGTCAGTTGAGCCATTGAGCACCCTTGTGCAGCTGAAGTTAAGGTCAATATATTCCTTGAGTTTAGGCTGTCTTAAAACGCCTGACTCGAAGGCCAGGCAGTGAGGGCAGCCAGGTTTTTTGATGTACACAAGCAGTGGTTTCGAGGCTTGTTTGGCATTTTCGAGACCAGCATCAACGCAGGTGGCAAATGGAATGAAGCTAATTATTTCCTTGCCATTTGAATGAACGTGATCAGCTGAAGGTTCCGGACTTGTCCAGCTGGTTACTAGAGCCGGCGTATCGGGCGTGGGGTGTGATTCAACAGCTATGCAGGGAAGAACTGACAAAGCCAGAGTCATTGTTATAAAGGCAATCCAATTTGTCACTTTACGCCACCTACTTGATCTGTGAAACAAGCGAGAAGTATTTGACGAACATCTTCATGCCACCTGATGCCTGTTGCCAGTCATAATTTTCGTTGATGGCGTGATAGCCGTGTTCCGGAAGCGACAAGCCGAGGAATGTAATTGGCACGCTGAGTACATCATTCATGCTGACGACGGCACCAATGGAACCACCTTCGCGTGTGAAGGCCGGCTCTTTGCCGAAGGCAAATTTCATAGCATCCGCTGCGGCTTTGTTGTATGGTCCGCTGAATTCACCAAGATAGGGACGTAAGGCACCTTCTGCAATTACTTCAACATCCGGGCATTTCTCAGTGGCGAATTTTGTGAACAAAGACAGTATTTTTGTCGGGTCCTGGTTTTTAACCAGGCGCATGCTTATCTTAGCTTCTGCTTGGTGCGGCACAATTGTCTTGACGCCGGGTCCGGAGTACCCGCCAACAATTCCGTGAACTTCAAAAGTAGGCATAGCCCAGATGCGCTCGGCAGCTTCTTTCATGTCTTTGGTTTTTCTTACGGAAATTAGCTCGTGAGCTTTTTTGAAGTCGTCGGTTGTAAATCCGGAATTGA
>SBAT01000429.1 GCA_005240105.1 Chloroflexota bacterium | reverse complement strand
GTGGGACGACGAAGAATCTGCCAACAATAACCACGATGAGCCGTCACATATATTTCAGCCCAAGTAAGTAACTTCAAGCATGCCAACCTTTACCCATACCTATCGCATATACAAAGACTTAGTCGGAAGCGGCGAACAGCTGTTCAATTTCAATTTGGAAACACTGGCAAAACTCGAGCCTTTCTTGAGTTTTCTCTATAAGCAGTGGTGGCGAGTTGACTTTTCAGGCATGGAGTTTCTACCCAAACAAGGACCTGCTTTCATCGTCGGAAATTCCGGATCAATACTGCCTTGGCCGGGGCTTATGCTGTTGTTTGCCCTGATGAACGAAAAGCCGTATCCGCGTCGCTTGAATATCATGGCCGACATGGACGGAATTGGCGACGAAAAACTCTATACCTTCTTAACCGAGATTGGCTTCGTCGACTGGTCGGCAGACAACGCCAAAAGATTGTTTGCCGCCGGAGAAATCGTTGCTACTTTCCCGGAAGGTCTTGCCGGTTTGACCAAACCCTATAGCGACAAATATCGCTTGATGGATTTTGACTGGACAAAGTTTCTGCCGACTGCAGACACCAAAGTACCGATATATTCCTTATGTACACTGGGCTGCGAAGACTCGCTACCGGTTTTCGACAACTTGCCCAAAGTGGCAAATTTCCTAGGCTTGCCGGAATATCCAATTACCCCATTTTTCCCCTGGCTACCCTTCCCGGCCAACTGCCTATCATTTCCAGGCAAGTGGCAGATGCGCATTCTCAAATCGCATCGCTTTGCCTTCGATCAAAAACACGACGATCTGGAAGACATCGCCAGAAAACAAGCTCGGCACTTCGAAGGCGAAATCCAAAGCGAGCTAAACCGCCTATTGCGCAAGCGCACGCACGAGCCTTTTAAACTAGTCTAAAAACAAGCAACAGCGAGAGCAAGGAGACGACACTAAATGTGTCGTCGGGTCTTCTCGAGCAATCTTACTTATTAGCCTTAGTCTCGCTGGGTGCAGCGGTGCTGCCTTCTTCTTCGAGTTTCATTTTTAGTTTTTCCACGACTGATTCCATTGACTGCACACGCGTCAAGATCTCAATCGTTTGTTCATAGGCTAGCGCCATGAAGAAATGCAGTGACAGCAAAATTAAAAGCAGGAGAACAAATATTGACCAGAAGAAGATGCGAAACTTCCATTGAAAGTCCTTCTCTCCGGGTTTGCTCGTAAACATAGTAATAACCTGATTGTTTAGGGGTTGCCTAATTCTAAACACTTGACAGTAAATTTTTGATTATCCAGAGGCAATTGTGCGCTAAATTTGGTACATGTCAAAACGCGTTGCCCCACTGGTCGCATTTATTGTTTTGGCGTCTTCCCCCTGTCTCACATGGGCAGCCGATGATGGCGCCACACTTGAACCTCTAAAACTAGACCAGGCCGTAGACATGGCGCTTGGCAAGAATTATCAAATCAAAAACGGCGTGCTGGAAGTGCGTATATCCAAGGACAGAATCAATTCGTCCAAAACGGATTTTCTACCTTCCTTCAAAGTACAGTCCATCGGTGGTCAATTACTTACGCCTTTGAATTTCCGATTCAAAAAAGGATCGCTGGGAGATATTCCCGGTGCCGGACCAATTCCAGATGAGAACATCAGCGTCACAACAAATGAACGCCCTTTTCTCTTCGTCAACGCCATGATTAGCCAGCCAATTATTCAACTTGGCAAAACTTCTGCCTATGTGGCCCAAAACAAACTTTCCCGTCAGATAGCTGAGCAAAAGTTGGTCGCCCAACGCCAGCAAGTAACCAACCAAGTCAAGAGAGCCTACTACCAGGCACTTGAGCTTGAAGGAACATTGAAGGTCATTGATGCGACACGCACCCTCTATCGAGAGGTTGAACGAACAACAAACAAATACCTGCAAGAAAAAATGGTCCTGCCGGCAGACGCCATTGAAGTAAAGCAACAACTGGCCACTGTCGATTACGAGTCTACAAAAACGATAAACGCCTTAGCTACTCAGAAGGAAGAACTAAATCATCTGTTGGGACGTGACCCGCAGACCAATTTTTCACTTGTGCAAGTGGAAAATTTGACCGATGAGGATATGACTTTGCCGGAAGCCAAACTATATGCCCTTGCCTCAAGAGCAGACTTAAAACAAACAAGTAGTCAGGTCAAGCAAGCAGAACTGGACAAAAGAATCAAGAAATTGGAGTACTTGCCCAATTTAAATCTAGTGGTTGATTACCTTTCCATGTTCGGCACGCAAATTTTGCCAAAAAACGTCGCCGTAGTCGGACTCTTTCTCAACTGGGACGCTTTCAGCTGGGGACGTAGGCATTATGAACTCTTAGAAAAGCAAAAAATGTACGAGCAATTACAAAACACCTTGAAGGATTTGGATACGCAAATCACCATGGAAGTAAATTCCTCACATCGTAAACTGCAAGAATGCCGCCAGTATGTTGGGGTAACCGACTTGGGCAGGCAACTGTCCATGGAGCGTCTGCGTGTGGTGGCCAATAAATACAAAGAGCAAGCAGTTCTATTAAAAGACGTCTTGCAGGCACAACGAGAAGTAACCAAAACAAATAATCAATGGGGACAGTCTGTACTTTCCTATTTCACAGCCCGTGCAGACTTTGAAAAGGCGATAGGTAAATAAACCATGAAAATCATCGGCCAACAAATGGCAGTAAACTTAGTAATAGCAACTCTTGTTCTATCTGCTTGCCAAAGCCAGGAGAAATCGGAAAGGGTGCCTGTAGCTGTGAATGTGGAGGTGGTATCACCATATGTGCCTGACGGTCAGTCGCATTACTCAGCCGTAATTAAACCCAGAGTGCAAGTGGATTTAGCTTTTAGAACAGGCGGCTATGTAGAACGCCTTCTCCAGGTGCATGGACGTGATGTTCAGGAAGGCGACTTTGTACGGAAAGGAACTGTATTGGCACGCGTTCGCATGGCTGAATTCGCCTCACGCGTTAATCAGCAGAAAGCAAGTCTTGAAGAAGTAGACAAAACACAAACCAGAGCCCAGGCTGCATTAGCCGAAGCCAGGACCGCCCTTGAGCAGTCACGCCTGGATTTCGAGCGCACGGAAAGACTATTCCATGACCAAAGCGCCACTAAGCCGGACTACGAAGCGGCCAAATCACGCCTGGAAATAAACCAGTCCAGGGTACAAGAAGCCGAGTCCCAACTAGGGGCCAACCAAGCAGGCATTGCTCGCGTGTCGGCAGCATTGACCGAGTCACAATTGTCGCTAGCTGATTGTTTACTGAAAGCACCTTTTGACGGCGTCATCATCAGGCGCAACGTAGAAGTAGATTCTCTCGTAAACAACGGCACTGTCGGCTTTGTCATTGCCGATACTTCTTCAGTAAAAGTTTCTTTTGGTGTGCCGGATGTAGAACTGAGCAATTTACGCATCGGCCAACCAGTAACAATTACAACAGAAACTGCCCTAGGAGAAGTCTTTACGGGCCGTGTAAGTGACATAGCACCAGAAGCAGATCCTCGAAGCCGCGTCTTCAATGTAGAAGTTACCCTGCCAAACTATGGTCAGAAGCTACGCAGCGGCATGGTAGCTTCGCTCACAACCGATGTACAAGGAAAGCGCCAATCACTTCCGGCTATTCCATTGATCTCCATTGTGCGCTCCAGCAGCAACCCGGATGGCTATGCGGTTTTTATAGCCAAAGAATCCGGCGGCAGAACCATTACAGAAGAACGGCAAGTAAAAGTTGGCGATGCTTTCGGACAAATGATTATCGTCCTAAGCGGCCTAAATTCCGGCGAAAAAGTGGTAACTAACGGCAGCACACGCCTTGTCGCCGGCCAAGAAATTAGGGTAATTGAGTGAAGCGATGATAGAGAAGCCGAGAACCGATGAAGAAATCATAGCCAAGACTCACAATATGGCGCGTTATTTTGTCGAGTCACGTCAAGTTGCCTGGGTGCTACTGGTTATTACATTGGCTTGGGGTATCTTCTCCTACAACGCTATGGACAAGAGAAAAGATCCTATCTTTTCCAATTTATTTGCCGTAGCCGCTTGCCAGTGGCCCGGTGCCAGCGCTGAGAAGGTGGAGCAACTGGTAACCCGCAAGATAGAAGAAAAGATTTCTCAGAATACAAAAGTAGTACGAATTACTTCCGTCTCGCGCAGCAATGTCGCCCTAATCACCTTCAAACTGGATGACAAACTAAAAAACACGGCCCCGGAATTTGATGATATCGCTCTGCGTTTGCAGGACATACACGACCTGCCTCAAGGTGCCGGTCCAATTCGTTACTTCAAAGACTATGATGATGTGAGTAATTTGATGCTCACCATTGCCAGTCCGCGTTCAAGCGAAGTGGATATCTCTTTGCGAGCCGACGCCGTCAAAAAGGGCATTGAGCGAACAAGAGACGCCATTCCTCAACACTTAAACCATAACCGCACATCAATTATTGTTTGCTATCCTTATGCCACTCCCGGATCAATCCCTCAGCGTGAACGTTTGTTGTTTGAGCGATACGCGACTGACAAGGGCTTTCTAAGCGACATTCGTCCAGTTGCCGGCAATGGATTTGTCGGTGTAGATGCCATTTGCAATCATACAGATGATGAGGTGCTGTCCTTTATTCAAAGATTCGTCAAAGAGAGCCTCAAAGAATCTTTTCTACATCCGGATCTTTGGCAGCCGGCACTTATTCACCAACCAAATGAAGCAAAGGCTAAAATAGCCGCCATAGCCGGTGACAAGTACAGCTACAAACAATTAGATGAATACACTGACTTAATTAAGCGCACGCTGCAGACCATACCTGAAGTATCCAAAGTCTCGCGGTCTGGCGTGCTTAACCAACAAGTAAATCTAGAATTTTCTCAAGAACGCCTGGCATCTTATGGACTACTGCCAAGCGACGTGCAACAACGGCTAAATGCACGCAATATTCAATTGCCTGCAGGCACTCTGGAAACAGCCGGCAAGAACTTGCCTGTCATTGCCTCCGGTGAATTCAAAAACGAGAAGGAGATAGGCGGCGTCCTTATTACCACAACAGCAAACGGCTCTCCTGTCTACCTCAAGGACATTGTGGACATTAGCCGCGACTACGAAAGTCCTCCACGCTTCTTGAGTTATCAAACATGGAAAGACGACAAGGGCAATTGGCACAGAACTCGCGCAGTTGTCTTATCCGTCTTCATGCGCAATAAGAAACAAATTGATGAATTTGGCAAAGCAGTCAATAAATCACTCGATGACCTGAAGCAACGCTTGCCGGAAGACCTGGTCGTCGCCAGAACTGCCGACCAACCCAAACAGGTAGAAGACAACATCGACTTATTTATGATGAGTCTTTATGAGGCTGTCGGCTTAGTTGTACTAACCGCACTAATCGGCTTCTGGGAATGGCGCTCAGCGCTACTCATTGCTTCGTCCATTCCGCTGACGCTGACCATGACCTACGGCATGATGTATCTACTGGGAATTGATTTACAGCAATGCTCCATCGCAGCTTTGATCATTAGCTTAGGTCTATTGGTAGACGATCCCGTCGTAGCCGGAGACTCAATCAAACGAGCATTGAAGGAAGGTCATCCACCCAAGATTGCCGCCTGGCTAGGACCAACAAAGCTGGCTCATGCAATCATGTTTGCCACGCTGACAAATATTGCCGCCTATCTGCCATTTCTTTTGATGTCCGGTGAAGTCGGCCAGTTTATTTTCAGCCTGCCAATTGTAATCACCTGTTCATTAATTGCATCACGTATTGTATCTATGACGTTTGTACCTTTGCTTGGTTATTACCTCTTACGCCCACCCAAAGACGAGAAAGATGTTGATCCAAATTCCTTCAAAGCAAAAGCAAAAGAAGTCTACTTGCGCAAAGGACACTGGGTCTTAAAGAATCGTCTTTTGGTATTTGGTACATCAGTTGTCGTACTCATCTGTGGCTTCTTGGCTGCCAGCCAAATCAAAACCAGCTTCTTCCCCAATGACGTATTCACTCTATCCTGGGTAGATGTTTGGTTGCCTGAAGACGCGCCATTGTCAGCAACAAATGATGCTGCCGCACACGTAGAAAAAATCGTCAAAGAAGTAGCGGGCAATTTCGACTCCCGCAACATATTGAGTTCCGTAACAACATTCCTGGGTGGCAGCGGACCGCGCTTCTGGAGCTCGATGATTCCGGAGTTCGATCAACTCAACTATGCACAAGTCGTAGTAAAAGTATTCAACAAACACGACACTGATTTGTTGATACCAAGACTACAGAAAGCACTAGCGATGCAAGTACCTGAAGCGCGCTGCGACGTGCGCCAATTAGAAGGTGGCAAACCAGTAGGCATGCCTGTCGCCATACGCATTATCGGAGAAGATCCAACCATTCTTCGCAAAGTGGCATTGCGCATTGGAGCAATACTACGCAATTGTCCATTAACAGACCGCGTGCGTGATGACTGGGGATCAGACAGCTTAGCCATTAATCTAAAAATCAACAGCGACAGAGCAAATCTCGCTGGATTGACCAATCAAGACATCGCCAACTCCTCGCTTGTCGCCTTGAACGGCTATCAAGTCGACACACTAAAAGAAGGCGACAAAGAAATACCAATTGTTGTCCGCCTCAGATCAGAGGAAAGCTCGCAAATCCAAAACTTGTCCGACCTCTATGTCTATGCTTCAAACTCTCAACAGAAAGTACCACTGAACGAAGTCGCTAACGTCGGCTTCCAATTGAAGCCCGAGAAGATCCGTAGGCGCAATCAATTTAGGACTATTACCGTTGGCTGCTTTGCCTTGCCGGGAATACTCGCCTCGCAAATCATGGAAAAGGTCCATCCTGACTTAAACAAGGTAATAGCCTCTCTGCCGCCCGGCTACCGAATTGAAGTCGGCGGCGAAGAAGAAGAGCAAGTACAATCATTCATGGAAATGGCCGTCGTCATGTCCGTCTCCATCATCAGCATCTTCCTCTGCCTGGTCATTCAATTTAAGAGTGCCGTCAAACCATTCATTGTCTTTGCCGCCATTCCATACGGCATGTTAGGCGCCCTGGGTGGCTTACTCGTCATGCACCAACCATTCGGCTTCCCCGCCTTCATGGGCGTCGCCAGCTTAACCGGCGTCATCGTCAGCCACGTCATCGTGCTATTTGACTTTATTGAAGCCAGTCGAGAAGAAGGCGCACCACTGGAAGAAGCCCTTCTTCATGCAAGCCTAGTCCGCTTACGCCCAGTCCTAATCACCGTGGCAGCAACCGTCCTAGGCTTCATCCCATTAGCACTACACGGCGGACCATTGTGGGAGCCACTCTGCTACGCACAGATAGGCGGTTTATCCTTAGCCACCTTCATAACGCTAATTCTTGTGCCAGTTATCTACGCAATTTGTGTGCTTGATCTAAAAATCGTGAAGTGGGAAGAGTAGACAAAAACACTGAATAAAATTCTGGGCGAGAGAGGACTTGAACCTCCACGTATTGCTACACTAGATCCTAAGTCTAGCGCGTCTGCCATTCCGCCACTCGCCCGTGAGTAAATCAGCATACCATAATCCTAAATGCTAAAAGAGCACCTTTCGGGTGCTCCTTTGGCTTTCGTGCGGCGGCTGGGAAATCTGTTTACTTAATACCTAAAATTGTTTTTGCCCTTTCGACGGCTACCCGTTCGGCAATATTGGCGGGCTCGGCAATGGCTTGAGTAGACCCCTGGGATATCATCACTTGGCAGAGCCTTTCAGCTTCCAAAAACCAGGGCTTTTCTCTTTTGTCTTTCTTAATGCCACGACCCAGTCCTGGCTTAGAATTCAGCGCATCTTGAAGCATCCCTAATTACCTGTTGATTACTGTGCTCCCCACATGCACATGATTGTGCCTGAAGGGATTCCAACAGGGCAATTGGAAAGCAGATGTCAAAGACTACGGGGCTTGAGTGACCTCGCGGCTCTCCCGCTTGCCGGCTTTAGCGTCCAATTTTTCAGCCTTCTTGAGATATTTGTCTTGTTCCTTCGCAGGCATTGTCGGGGAAAGACCCACATAAGCGCGATACTGAATAGCTGCTTCCCTTAATTGAACCGGTGTTGGCTTGGATACGGAATCCAAAGTCTTCGCTAGTCCAAGCCGGGCTGCCGCCACGCGCGGGTTGTTGTAGACGGCTGTGTGGTAGTTATCGATGGCGCTAGCGGTCATCTTCTTGCGCGATAAATCATTGGCAAAGGTCAAACTCTTACGGGCTTCTTCGCGCAGCTTGGCTGATTGCGCCAAACCACGGCGTGAACGCTCGGCAGAATTCGGAAAGTTGGCAGCTTTGCGATAAGCCGCTTCTGCGCTATCTAAATCATGCATCATCAATGCTAAGTCAGCAATGGCAAAAGTTTGTTTAGCATCTGGCGCATGAAGAATAACGGTATTCATCAATGCACTGGATTCAGCAAATTGGTTTTGCGCTAATAACGCTTGAGCAACGCTTATCCTTTCACCATCGTTCTTAGGAGTTCCTAAAGTCGAAACATCGACGACTTCTCCAGTGAGAGCGCGTAATTTTGCTTGCGCAAGACGCAAACGCATGTCGTTTGGATTTAACGCCACCGCTTTATTTATCAACTGCTCAGCATTTTCAAAATCATTAGATCCAAAAAAGCCACCAGTCATCTCTTTTTGAGACTTAAGATAATAGGCCGTACCTAATCCATCTGCTGCACGGGAGTCGCTAGGGCTTGCCGCAAGTACAGCTTCGAATTCTTTGATTGCATCATCGAATTTTTGTACCTTCATACTTTGCTCGCCTATGCGATTACGAATTTCTGTATTAGTCGGCATTAATTCAAGTGACGAACGCAACTCAGCAATTGAATGCTCCAAATCTCCACGCGCTTCGCGAATATCGGCAATGCCTAAATATGCAGCCGGGTTTTCTGCTTTGATGCGAATGGATTCTTGATACTCTTTAACTGCAGCGACCGTATTGCCTTGTCTGGCAAACGCATTGCCACGCGCTAAGCGTACAGGCCAGCTGTTGGGAAATTGATATAGTGCGGTGTTGAATTCTTTAAGTGCTGCATCAATTTGTCCCTGGTTCAACAAAGCCTGCCCCAAGCCGTAATGTGCCGTCCAGTCTCCGGAATTCATGCGTATGGCTTGTCTGAAGTTTGTCGCAGCGCCAACGCTATTGCCTTGCGCAAGCTTTACCATGCCCAATCCCGTATATCCATCGGCATAACGCGAGTCGATGCGAATTGCAGAATTCATTTCTCTGGCTGCATCATTCAATCGCCCTTGTTCTTTATAGACCATGCCCAATGTGTAACGAGCTTCCGGAATTTGCCCGTCAGCTGCAAGCGCACGCTGTGATTCCTCTTCTGCATCTTTCAGAATTGCATCTCTATTATTGCGAATTGTTGTTGATGATGAATTCAAACGACTCAACATCACCATTGCTTTGCCGGCGTGCGCTCCCGGGCTATCTGGATCTTTCGCCAGCACTTTATCGAATTGCTCTTCGGCAGCATCAAGCTTAAATTGCTTGCCGAGCGCCATGCCTAAACCAACGGCAGCATTTAAATCGCCTGGACTTCTCTTCAAAGCACCGCGATAGAAGTCGGCAGCGGTTTGATACCGGCCTTTAACGAGGAGCCTATCAGCGTTCAATACCGCCTGACTTACCCTTCCTTTGTAAATATGGCGTTTAGCGGTCGCCGCTGACGCCGAGTCGCCAAACTGTAGTGTGCAAACCAGGGAAGCCAGCAGTAAACCAGCCGAAAATCTTGCCGGGATATTCATAATTCGCCTCTTTTTAGTAATAGCCAACACTAATGACCGCAAGGGTGGGCCACCAGCTTGAGATGCCTTGAAAAAGTACTTTGTTCCCTATTTAATGCTCCGGTTTCGCTAGTGGTGGCCCCGACGACACATTTAGTGTCGTCTCCTTGCTTGCCTCCGGCAACCCTACATCGCTCTGCAGCGACCTGCTCATCGCAGCTCTCGCTTCGCTTCTTGTGTCTCCAGTTTCCAAAATTCTGGGTCATGATGGACTCGAACCATCAACCAATTGCTTAAGAGGCAACTGCTCTACCATTGAGCTAATGACCCTATTTATGCTCCGGTGCCGCAGAGTCGGCACCTTCGCTTGCCTTCCGGCAACCCCTCTTCGCTCCGCAGCGACCGGCTCACCGCCGCTCTTGCTTCGCTTCTCTGGGTTAGGAAGATTCGCGCCCGGTTGGATTCGAACCAACGACAACCCGCTTAGAAGGCGGGGGCTCTATCCACTGAGCTACGAGCGCATGTGGCGAACTTGCCTAACCAAGCTGACAAGATGACACAACGTCCAATGCCAGCGGTGCCAAATTATAACCCGGAAAGAGGTTAACCTGGGCTCATTTAACTAGCTCGATCTTGTCCATGACGATGGCTTTTGAGCCTTTACGGTCGTAAACGTGGCCGGACACCTTTACCTTCATGCCGCCATGCTTCACAAGTCGGTTATTTTGACCGAGGGCAGGCATTTTATTGTCGACTGGCCAGTAGACCTCTCCCTCTTTGGTGACTATCACCAGGGGCGACCCACCAGCTGCACATTGAACGGCGCACTCATGACTTACGGGTTTGTCCAACTGACGAGTGAAATAGCAAGCCGAGTCGTAAACGTCTCCGACAATTGTTGCCTTTACTCCTTCGCGCATTGGCGGGAAGGCAGAAACGTCAAGCGGCAGCAATCCCGTTGACAATATTGATGCGACCAAAGCTATCCGGGTACCAATTGAAAGTCCATAACTCATCTAAATCACCTTTGAAGTACCAAGTACAGCTTATTCCATTGAACGGCAAAGGTCTATTCCTCACTCAAACCCAGCTTTAATGAGATTCCTGAGTGAGGTTCGACCAAACCATGCAGGTTACGTATAGGCAGATTATCGGATATGCGTAAAGATAGTAGAAGGGGATTGAGGCAGGGGTAGCTTGACCCTATGGCATGGTACAGGGTCAATGCTATTGTGACGGGAGACCTTTCTAGCAATGACCCTTTTACTCAGGATAGGCGAGGCCTCGGCGCGGGCCGGTGTAAATATTCAAACTCTACGGTACTACGAACGCCGTGGATTGATAAAAGCTCCAGAGCGCGGATCGTCAGGTTATCGCGAATATACGCCAGAGACAGTACAACTGGTGAAGCTAATCAAGCGCGCCCAAAAGTTCGGATTTAGTCTCAACGAAATCAAAAGCCTTCTCGACCTATGCGACAAAAACACCGCTAACTGCAATGGGCTGCATGATGTCATAGCGGCAAAAATTGCTGATACAAAAGAGCAATTGGCCGCACTTAACGAGATTCAACAATCATTGAAGAAATTGCTTGATAGTTGCTCGTCCAAAGGGCCTATAGAGAATTGTCCCATTATGAAGCAATTAAACGAGTAGTTTTTGTCAGAAAGCCGAGCCTAGCCAGCCGTTGCTGGCAGCAATACCCAAACCGACTAAAGCAACGAAGAATAGGAATACGGCAATAAAGAACACCTCTTCTTTCCAGGGCATTTTGTTTCCACCGTCACCTTTACTTGCCTTGCGGCTACCGAAACTTTTTCCATTATCTTTCATTCTTGTCTGGTTTCCAAATCCAGCAAGTGATAACTTTAGTTAGGGTGGCGGTTTAATGAGCAGGATAAGTAATGGTTGCGGAGCTAAATCTAAATCTGGATAGGGTCAGGTCGGAATGGCTGCCGCCAAAAGATGGCTCGGCTTATCTCAATACTGGCAGTTGCGGTCGTAAGCCAAAGGTCGTAATCGATGCTTTGAAAAAGTCTCTAGAACAGATCAACATAAACCCTACTTATTCTGTTTTTTTAGATCAAGAGCCGTGGCAGAAAGCACGCACTGCTGCATCACGTCTGTTCGCTGTCGATCCGAAATCTCTGCTTCTAACACATAGCACGACGCAAGGCATGCAAATGATCATGCAGAGTTTTCTTCTGAAAGAAAACGATGAGGTCATAACAACCAGTCACGAGCACGGAAGCACCAAAGCTATTTTGCGCTATCTGCAAGAATCTCGCGGGATAAAAGTGAAAGTGCATGAAATTGACCCTTTCGCAGGTAGTGAAAATTTTTGCACCGGTATCTTGGATCTAGTTGGTCCAAATACAAAACTGGTGCAAGTCAGTGAAATCGACTGTGGTTCAGGATGGCGTCCTGATTTGACGGCTCTCGCGAATCAACTGGAAAGTGCCTCCATTCCACTATTGGTTGACGGTGCGCATAGCCCCGGGCAAGGACATACGCGACCAAGCAAATACCCTTTGTGGACCGGCTCCGGACACAAGTGGCTTTGCGGTCCGAACGGCACCGGGTTCGTTTACGTAGCACCACATTTGGTGTCAAGCTTGCAACCGCTATGGTTATCCGATAAAGTCTATCTTGGCGAGCCCAATGATCTCTCTCGCTTTGAATACCAGGGGACAACCGACGTATCAAGGCTCGACGGTCTTGCCGAAGCTTGCTTGTTGTATGAAGCACTTGGAGCTGATGCCGCAGTTGCTCGGCAACGCCAACTCATCAAGTATTTGCGGAATGCACTCAACGAAAGATTCACCGGCAAGCGAAAGCAAATAATTAGAACACCTGATATAGATACGGAATCCACAGGCATGCTCACATTTACCTGGTCGGCAGATCAAGTCCCTGTCAATGACCTGCGGGACAGTCTTTGGCAGGATCACCGAATTTGGATTCAGCCGGATTTCTATTACGGTCTGCCAGCTCATGGCATGAGGATTTCCTGCCACATAGCAACAACAGAGAGCGAACTTGACAGGCTAATGAATGCTTTAGATTCGATCATTAAGTAGATACTGAAGTAGAATCAATAGATATGACAAATACAACTGTTAAGCATCCGCCATTCGAGCCGTTCCCGCTTTTAAGCAATGGTCACTTGATGACCATCGTGCCGACCTTTATTCCACGCCGATTTCCAACGCTGGCAAACAGCGAGAGAAGAAGAATCTTCGAGGTCTCCCCCGGCGTAAAACTTCTTGCTCAATGTCACTGGCAGCACGAACGCCTGAAGCACCCAACGCTTATTCTTGTCCACGGACTCGAAGGCTCTGCTGATTCGCATTCAGTTCTCGGGGTCACCATCAAAGCCCTGGCACGTAGCTTTAATGTGGTACGCATGAACATGCGCAATTGTGGTGGCACATTCCATATGACACCGACCTTATACGATTCAGGCATGAGCCAAGACGTTCTCTGGATTGTCAACGAATTGTATCGAGAAGGGCTCAAGGAAATATGTCTCGCCGGATGGTCCATGGGCGGCAATATCGTATTAAAAGCCGCCGCTGAATTAGGCGAACGCGGTCCGGAAACGTTGTCCGCAGTCTGTGCAATTTCACCGGCAATTGATTTGCCCACTTGTATAACCATTCTGGAAAAAGGCTTTAACCGCGTATACGAACGTCATTTTCTTACTGGTTTAAAAACGTTGCTACGAAGAAAGGCCTCAATTTTTCCAGGCATCTTCGATCTTTCAAACCTGGACAAAATAAACTCGCTTAAGCAGTTTGATGAAAAATACACTGCGTACTACGGCGGTTGGGGCTCAGCGCAAACTTATTACGAAAAAGCATCCGCACTCCCTGTCATGCACCAAATTCGCGTACCGACCTTAGTCATCCAGGCGAAGGACGATCCACTCATTCCATTTTGCTCATTTGAGTCACCTACTCTGCAAAGTGAATTCATAACCTTAATTGCTACCGATCATGGTGGTCATGGCGGCTTCCTACAAAAGGACGTTGAACAAGAGTCGGATTTCGACCACTTCTGGGCAGAAAACCGCGCTATCAACTTCTTGAAAAGCAAGACTAGTCAAGCATTCGCCAAGTCTTATTTAGAATTTATCTGACGCATTTGTCGCAATATTAAAGCCTGCCAAGATTTGAAAGAATCGCTCATTCTTGTAATTCTATTAGTGGGTTCTTCTCTGGCTGATAGTAGGCACGAAGAACCCAGTCTGAAATGAGTGGTTAGAACGCTTAAAAACCGTGGAAAGACCACCTTGTAAACCAGCTTCTAAGGAGATCTGTCGTGAAGAAAACGAAATTGAGCGCTTTGTTTGCTCTCTGTTTGGCAATTACTAGCTTTGCACCAGCAATGGCTGATGGCGATGAAAACCTGCAAAAGGTAGTAGATGGTTCATTGATATTCACCCGCGTGGGTGGAGCCGGAACCGCTTTTGTAGTCGGTACACCAATTTGCGCTACACGTCGCATTGTAAGCCGCTACAAGAGTTTCACACAGACAGCAGCCGACAAAGTTGGCGGCAAGATTGGCGGCAAGGACAGCGGTCCAGCTTGCGCAGTCGTTAGCTTGGTCACAATTCCAGCCAGCATTCTCGTCGGCAGCGCCGAAGGCGTCTATTACAGTGGCAAGAACAGCTACAGCCACGGCTTCAACGAGCCTTACTCACCAGCTTCGTTCAGCGTAACTGAAGGCTACAAAGAGTAATTAGTTAACTCCGTGCAACAGCGAGAACGGAGCGTTGCGATGAGCAATGCGAAGTGAAGCGTGAATTGCCAGAGGCAAGCGAAGGTGTAGCGACAGCGAAACCGGAGCGTTATAAATTGGTCCAAAAATTAGAAGACTGGCTTAACAAGGTCCAGGCCGCTCGCAGCCGTCAAGAGATTTTCACGATCCTCGACGAGTTTCGCAAGTTGGCCTGGACTGATGTTGAGCGCGCTTCAATGGCTAAGCTCTATATTCGAGCTTTAGATAACCTAACCGACGACACATCGACCACCAGCGAAGACCAGCCGGCTGCCAGCTCCGGCGATGAAGAAGTCTGGTACGAGAAGATGTAACTCTATTGAGGCAACTTGCTCAACTTCTCTTTCGCCAGCGAAGAAGATGGGTAGTAGCGCAGAATTTCCTTTAGAGTGTCACGTTGTCTTGTGACATCATTGTAAAGTTCAAGAAGTCGCACTTTGTACCAGAGGGCTTGCCAGTTGGTCGGGTCCAAAGTGAGTGCGCGATCAACATAACGCCGCATGTCGCTGTACATAGCCGACCGGTAGAAGTGAACGGCTGCATCGACATGCACTTGCGGATCATTAGGTGCAAGGATCAATCCAGCATCAATGGTTTTCTTTGCTTCCATTGGCTGCCCTAGATCGCTATACAACAAAGACCAGTCAGCCATGATGCGTCCTTGCACCGCCTTGTCGCCGATTTGCCTGCCTAGCCCAATAGCCTTGGTGAAATATTGATAGGCAGCCTGACCTTGTTCTGGTCGCTTGAGGTCCTTAGCCATAACTCGACGCATATTGCCTAGTCGTCCTAAAGCAATGGCTTGCTCTCTCAGCGCTTTATCTCTCTGAGCGAGTTTAATAACCT
This sequence comes from Chloroflexota bacterium, assembly GCA_005240105.1. Lineage (GTDB taxonomy): Bacteria > Cyanobacteriota > Vampirovibrionia > Obscuribacterales > Obscuribacteraceae > SBAT01. The sequence goes on along the minus strand of SBAT01000429.1, from coordinate 160 downwards.
GGACGTAATCGTTTTCAGCCTGCCGGTAATTTCGATCGATGATCAGATTTGCATCACCGGCAGAAATTAACGCTTCCATCTCCTGTCGGCTTTTGCGCTGTGCGTTGCCCTTCAAAAATATTTGCTGCAACTTAAAATCAAAAACAGGCAGATAATTCTC
>SBAT01000007.1 GCA_005240105.1 Chloroflexota bacterium | reverse complement strand
GTGGAAAACTTTGCTTGTCCAAAAGGGACAAGCTGGAACGAGTAAGTCTTGTTGCCGTAAGTGTTTGTTTGACTCCGGCAAGCTCTTGTCCTGATAACGATGCTTTTGCCTTCAGGCGATGAATGGTCTCATCGAGATTTGGCAAACTTTCAAAATTGAAACCGGACCTTACTTCAATCAGGCTTGCTGCTTCTTTTGTTTCGTCCAGTAGTACCTGGCAGACACTCAATCCGGAGTAAGGCATAAGCGCTAAACAGAGCTCACGTCCGTTGTCTGTATGCGCTTCGGCAGCCAGCAAAGTCTTAAGCCTGTCCCACTCAAGAGCGCGAAGTGTGCGAGTGCGACAATCTTGCCTTGTGCTTACCAAGGTCGTTATTAGTTCAGTTCAGAATTTACAGGCACCGGTATATTTGATTCAGGCATTTCAATTGTCGGTGCTACCTGAGTAACTGTTGGTGAAGGAGTTGGATCAAGGGGTATGAGGGTATTGATGCCCATGCTGCCCATGAGTTTTTTCAAGCGAATCTTTTGCAATTCATAGCAACGGTTGTTACGCTTGTGAACTACGCCTATACGCTCCAGTTGTTTAATGGCTTCCAAATGGTCGGTGGGAACGTCCGCAACCTCAACCGATCCTCTAGAATCTAGCCAACTAATAGTAGGCGACAAGATTCTCAAAAGCTTGACCATCGGCTGCTCGAACATAGATGTCATAACATCTCCTCCACGTGGAGTCGTATTGTAGCATCTTGACAACTAATTTGTCCCATAATACAGAGCTGGTGAGGCCTGCAGCGGGCTGAAGCGTTGCCCTAATAGGCGGCTTTGGCAGGCTGTTTGCCCTGGACAATGGCGATACCAGCTGAGGTGCCCAGGCGTGTGGCACCAGCTTCAATAAGAGCCTGTGCTTTTTCCCGGTCGCGTATGCCTGCGCTGGCTTTAATTCCTAATGAACTGCCGGCAATTGTCTTTTTAATTAGTTGAATATCTTCTATTGTCGCGCCTTTGCCGTCTTTGACAAAGCCAGTGGAGGTTTTGACCATGGCTGCTTGTGCTTTCACGCAAGCCTCGGCAGCGGCAATTTTTTCTTGTTCGGTTAAGAGGTCACACTCAATGATTACCTTGACCGGCGCGCCTTTTGCTACTTTCACAATAGAGCGTATTTCGTCGGTAACGTAGTCTATTTCGCCGTCTTTCAGAGCGCCGATGTTGATGACCAGATCAAGTTCTTCAGCGCCTTCTGAAATTGCCCGCTGTGCTTCGGCAATTTTGATGTCCGTAAGATTTGCTCCCAAAGGAAAGCCAATTACACAGGCAACTGCTACTTTGCTAGAGGACAATTCTTTGACAGCCTGGCGAACATGACAGGGGTTAACGCATACAGAGTAGAAGCCATGCTCCTTTGCTTCGTTGCAAAGCTTGCTTATCTCATCACGTGTGGCTTGTGGGCTCAAAAGCGTGTGATCGATGTATTTGGCAATGTCTTGGCTCACGGGTGGTCCCCCTGGTTGTCCTATACGAAGGGGATCATTATAGCGCTTGGCTGACGTCTATTTTGGCTGTTTGGACTTTCTTATGCAGACTTCCTCAATCAGGTCAATTAACCTACTTGCCAAAAATTAACCAAGTGGGTTAAAATGGAATCAATGGAAAAACGCAAACCCCATTGCCCTCTACCGGTCGTACAGTCTCTGGCTAAAGAAGGGAATGTGCGTGCAACCATGTCGGCTGTTGCGGGTGCTTATGCCCTGGGATTCGACTTCGATGGGATGGTCAGCGTAGTCATGGCGCTTACATCACAGGATTTCTACAAAAGCATGACGACGCATGGCGACCACACGGTTTGGCAAGATGTCTACCGCCCTACGACAAAAGCTGGAGAGATCTACTTAAAACTTACAGTCGTTGACGATGTGCTCATCGTATCTTTCAAGGAGTTGTGAACATGAAGTGTCCAAATTGTGGGGAAGCTAAACTGGTGCATGACACCCGCGACATGCCGTACACATACAAAGGCGAATCAACCATTCTTCCTGCGGTGATTGGTGACTATTGCCCGGCTTGTGGCGAAGTGGTACTCGATCGCAATCAATCGGTACGCACCGGTGAGTTGATGCTGGAGTTCAATAAACAAGTGAATGCGTCGATTGTTGATCCAGCATTTATTACAAGCGTTCGCAAGAAACTCAAGCTAGATCAACGTGAGGCTGCTGAGATTTTTGGAGGCGGTGTCAATGCATTCTCTAGATATGAAAACGGCAAGACCAAGCCACCATTGTCACTGGTAAAACTGTTGAGGGTACTTGATCGTCACCCGGATCTGATATCCGAGATCAGGACTCCGTAGATTTCAACTTGCCGGCTATTTTGGCGACGCTTCTGCCAATGTCCATGACCCCTTGATGCTGTTTTGCATCTTTTAAAGAACCATCATCGGCAAAGGCTTCGTTAGCTTTACTTACAGCGACCTGCTCAGGAATGACCAGACTAAATATGTTGTTGAAAATAGCCCGCACGTGAACAAGACCGCGCAGACCGCCCAAGGCACCTGGGGATGCGCTCATTAAGCCCACTACCTTGCCTCGGAAGCACTCGAGATTCTTTTCGCCTTCCACTGGACGCGATGCCCAGTCGATAGCATTTTTTAGGGCGGCTGTGATTGAGCTGTTGTATTCGGGAGCGGCAATTAAGAAACCGTCGTGGCTAAGCATCAAGTCTTTCAATTTGCGAGCGCCTGGCGGCAGTCCCTTCTCTTCTTCGTGGTCTTGATTGAATATTGGTAATTCAAGGGAAGTTAAGTCTAAGAAGGTGGTATCAGCTCCAGCTTCTTTTGCGCCAGCTTCGGCAATTTTTACAAGTTTCTTGTTGAAAGAGTCTTTGCGCAGGGAGCCTGCGAAGACAAGCAACTTTGGTTTTGTGGACATATTAACCTCTTAGGATTACGCATTGCTGGGAACTTCGCGTGTGGTCTTTTCCCAATACGCAATATTGCTGTGGTATTCCTGCAGGCTCTTCACAGCCAGTGGACCAGCCTGAAGTGCTGAAATACCGGATACGGTCGCCTGGGCTCCGGATAAGGTCGTCACTACAGGCACGTTGTAATTAATTGACGCTTGGCGAATTAATTGATCGTCCACGTGTGCGGTTCTTCCTGACGGGATGTTTATGACCAAGTTGATTTCGCCGTTCTTGATTCTGTCGATGAGGTTGGGTCTGCCTTCAGAAACTTTGTTGACGACGACAACTGGAATTCCACCGGAGCGCACAACTGATGCCGTTCCACGCGTGGCCACAAGTTCAAATCCTAATTGATAAAGGCTCTGGGCAATTGGTACCACTTCTTGTTTGTAATGGTCGGACACGCTTATAAATACACGACCCTTCATTGGTAAATCGTGTCCAGCGCCTAGTTGTGCTTTAGCAAATGCCAGTCCAAACTGGGAAGCCACACCCATCACTTCGCCTGTAGAGCGCATTTCCGGACCGAGGGTAATTTGTGCTCCAGGAAAACGTTTGAATGGAATTACCACTGATTTCACAGAGACGTGCGGTGGAATTAGTCTGGCGCTGATGTTTAATTCAGCAAGCTTCTTGCCGGCCATTACTTTGGCGGCCAACTTGGCCCATGGAACGCCTGTTGCCTTGGACACGAAAGGCACGGTGCGACTGGCCCGTGGATTTACTTCCAGGACATAAAGCAAATCGTCTTTGACGGCAAACTGGATATTCATCAAGCCGACAACATTTAATTCACGAGACAGGGCTTCTGTAGCTGAGCGAATTTCCTCAAGAGTTTTCAGAGGAATTGATTGAGTCGGCAATACACAGGTACTGTCGCCGGAGTGTACTCCTGCTTGTTCGATGTGCTCCATGATGCCGGCTATTATTGTTTCGGTGCCGTCGCTAATGGCGTCGACGTCAATTTCAATGGCGTTTTCCAGGAACTTGTCGATTAATACCGGGCGATCAGGCTCGACGCGCAATGCCGTTGTTAGCCAGCGCTGCAATTCCTCTTCACTGTAGAGAATTTCCATTGCTCGACCGCCAAGCACATAGCTTGGACGGACCAATACCGGATAGCCAACTTCGCGAGCAATGCGCTGCGCTTCTTCTGTGCTGTAGGCTGTTGAGCCTGGCGGTTGACGTAGTCCGAGCTTTTTGATCAAATCATTGAAGAGTGCTCTGTCTTCGGCTCTATCAATTGATTCCGGAGCAGTGCCCAGAATTTTTATGCCGCGAGCTTCCAGCCCTCTCGATAATTTCAGTGGCGTTTGACCGCCCAGTTGGACGATGACGCCCAGTGGTTTCTCGACCATGGCAATGTGGGTAATGTCTTCCAGCGTCAACGGTTCGAAATAAAGCCTGTCTGAAACGTCATAGTCGGTGGAGACGGTTTCCGGATTGGAGTTAACCATGATGGATTCCAATCCCATTTCACGCAGTGCCATGCTTGCCTGCACGCAACAATAGTCAAACTCAATACCTTGACCAATTCTATTTGGACCGCCGCCAAGGATAATTACCTTTTGCTTGTTCGATGTCGGCACTTCCGATTCTTTTTCGTAAGTAGAGTAGAGGTACGGCGTAGATGAAAGGAATTCAGCGGCGCAAGTATCGACAGTCTTGTATGTCGGCATAACTTTGAATTGTGATCTGAGGTCAAAGACTTGATCTTCTGTGACCTTCTTGCCGTCTCTTGATATTGCGTGGGCAATTTGTCTGTCGGAAAAACCTAATTGCTTTAAGTGCGTCAAATATGCACGATCAAGATCATTCAGACTTTTCTGATTAAGCTGCTTGGTCTCTTGCCAGAGTTCAAGCAGATTGTCCAGGAACCAAGGATCAATGCGGGTCAACTCTTCAATTTCGCTCAGAGGAATTCCAGCTTCAAAGGCGCCAAATATGTCCGTTAAGCGGTGACGGTTGGGCACTGAGAGTCGTTTGCGCCATTCGCTGGCATCAGCTTCCATCCGTGAGGCAATGCCCGTAAAACCATTGAGTCCTAATTCCAATCCCCGCAATGCTTTTTGCATGGACTCTTGGAACGTGCGGCCAATGGCCATTACTTCGCCAACTGATTTCATCTGAGTGGTCAAAGTTGGGTCGGCGCCGGCAAACTTTTCAAAATTGAACCGGGGGATTTTAGTAATTACATAGTCTATAACCGGCTCAAAAGAGGCAGGCGTGACTTTTGTTATGTCGTTGGGGATTTCATCAAGAGTTAGTCCAACGGCTAGTTTTGCGGCAATCTTAGCAATGGGGTATCCAGTGGCTTTGCTGGCTAAAGCAGAAGAACGAGATACACGCGGGTTCATTTCAATTACAACAATGCGTCCTGTTTCCGGACAAAGACCAAACTGAATGTTGGAGCCGCCTGTGTCTACTCCGACGGCACGGATAACCTTAATTGCCGCATTACGCAAAGCTTGATATTCTTTGTCGCTAATTGTCTGCAAGGGTGCCACGGTGATCGAATCGCCTGTGTGAACACCCATCGGATCAAAGTTTTCAATTGAGCAAATAATTACCACGTTGTCCTGGCAATCACGCATAACTTCAAGTTCTAATTCTTTCCAGCCAAGCACGCTTTCTTCCAGCAAAATCTCATTAACCGGACTGGCGTTTAGTCCAGATTGCGCAATATCATCAAGCTCTTCTTGGTTGTAGGCGATGCCACCGCCGGCGCCACCAAGCGTGAAAGCCGGACGAATGATTATCGGGAAACCAATCTCATTTGCTATTTCCTTTACGTCGCCTAACTGCCTGGCTATGCCGGACTTCGGCACATCGAGTCCAATTTCCAGCATCTTTTTTTTGAACAAGTCGCGGTCTTCAGCCAACTTAATTGCCGGAAGCTTGGCGCCAATTAGTTCTACTTTTGCTTCTTCGAGAAATCCGGATTCGGCTAATTCAACGGCCACGTTTAAAGCAGTTTGGCCGCCCATCGTCGGTAAGAGGGCATCCGGCTTTTCTCGTTTGATTACTTCACGAGCAACAGAAGCTGTTACCGGTTCTATGTAAGTCCTGTCGGCAACTTCCGGATCGGTCATGATCGTCGCCGGGTTTGAATTGATGAGGACAACTTCGTAGCCCTCTTCTTTGAGTGCCTTGCAGGCCTGTGTGCCTGAATAATCAAATTCGCACGCCTGCCCAATCGTTATCGGACCAGCCCCTAAAACCAGAATCTTTTTCAGGTCGCTTCGCTTAGGCATAAGTCCTATCTCTGTGGTGAAAACACTGACAGTGTACTAGGTTTCGTTGACAAGATTTTATCACTTGACATCAAGTCTCTATGTTTTGAAATATTAGAGGGCTTGGTACATGACTAGTAGCAACGGCGTATTTTGGAAACTGGGATTTTGATAACGTTTTACGGTGGCTCCTTGGGGAAAAAAATGACGCAGCTTTCGCTGGCGTTGATTTTTTGTCTCGTTCCGAGTTCATCTACCTGGTCCCAGCCGGAAAGAGACGAGCAGGGCATTCTTACAAGGGAGCTCAAGCTGCCTGTATATGAATGGTCCGACAAAACCAAAAACGAGCAAGGGGTTGTAATTGCCGTTCATGGTTTGATGAAGCACGGCGGCTCCTTCGATAAGCTGGGTGGTTATCTAGCCGATAAAGGTTATGTGGTTGTGGCCCAGGATTTACGTGGCTATGGTCGCTGGCAGGATGAAAAAGGCAAGTTCGCTGGTGGCGATAAGATAAGTTACGAAAAGTCTTACGAGGACTTGGTTAACCTGGCAGCACGCATGCGTTCGCTGCATCCTCACCAGCCGATGTTCTGCATTGGCGAAAGTCTGGGCGCTGACCTTGCCCTGCATTTAGCCGGAGTTCGACCGGATTTAACAGATGGACTAATTCTTTCCAGTCCGGCCATTGCGCATCACCATTCACTATGTAAACAAATGTTTGTCGATGCTGCTAAGTTTTGTACGAATCCTAAACGCGAATTCAACATGGATCCTTACATCAAGACCTATACATCGGATGATCCGCGGATTACCGAGGAAGCTTTAAAAGATCCGCTGACGCGGAAGTCACTCAATTTGAAAGCACTTTTGGGCAGTCGCCGGACAATGAAGCAAACGCTTGCTTATGTGCGCAATATTCCGCCACATATTCCAGTCTTAATCATTCAAGGCAGTGCCGACAAAATTATCAAAGCCGATGGCATTGTTGCCTTGATGAACAATTTAAAGTCTAAGGATCAAACAGTGCGCTGGTTTAATTCCAGAGGACACGTATTGCTGGAGACATCATATATAAACGACAATACTCTGGAGACAATTTCCGGCTGGCTTACGCAACACATGCCGCAAGTGCAAGTTAAAGGTGAAATCTTCAAGGCTGCGGCTAAGCCAAGTCCGACAGGCAAGAAATTACGGTCTTAGAGTTTGGCGTCCAGATTATAAGTTCGTGGTTTCTTGATCAAGTTAAGGGCGTCGCCAATGGGCGTAGAGATTGTTGTGGAGGATTGACCCTTATTCAGGATGTCGCCTTTGTCAATAATTCCGATGGGCAAGTAATTCTCATCGAAAATTACTCCTCCGGACATTGCTCGTGGCGTAAAGTGGTTACTCAGGATCACTGACCGGCTGGGGTTTTCGCCAAGTTCTAGATCGCCATCTGATGCGATTCCTACATACGACATTTTGCGAAATTTTCCTGGCAGGAATTGAAAGTCTGTTCCGTAAGCGTATCCAGCGACGTAAGTTGTTCCCTTGTATGTTTCTAAAGGTCGAGAATTATCAATCATTAGGTAGGGCAGCTGTGTCTTTGTATCCACGATGTAGCCGGTAGCCAGGTCAGTTGCGCGATCACGCTTTTCCACAACGCCTGTTAGCTGCTGACCGTTATTGAGCTTAATTTCTAAAGTATTTGCATCCCCTATTACATGCAAGTCGGTCAAGAATTTGCCTTCTGGCGCGTAGAAGAAACCAGATCCGACATTTACTCCTTTTGCCTGGGGGGCAAAGATGCGGAAAATGGCATCTTTGTGGTTTAAGCGGTTGTGTGTGGAGGCGATTTGCTGGCTAGCGAAGCTTTCCTTCGGAGTGAAGCTTTCCTTCGTTGTGCTTGGCTTGACCAGCTCTTTAACAAAGGTCGTTTCTTCAAGAATTTTGTAAGTAGCAGCTTGTTCCACTTTGGAGGGACGCTGCTTCACCTGATTGAGGAGATCTTCAAAGTAAGACAAGGTGCCGCCTTCGTTTAGTGGATGCTGAAACCACTATAGGCACTGTTGGACGGCTGGTCATTGGGGAGACCACGTACTGGGAATTAAAAACCCAATGAACTTCTAGGACAGGGGCAACTGTTTATAAATGCGCCCGTACTCCACATAGTGCTGCCAGTTGAATTTCGTGCGGTTCAGGTCTTCTTCCGACATCTGGCGCACGACTTTGGCCGGCACGCCCATGACCAGACTCTTGGGTGGAATTTTTGTATTGGGAGAGACCACCGCCCCGGCGGCAATTAACGAGCCTTGTCCAATGTGCGCGCCATCAAGGATGACAGCGCCCATGGCAATCAAGCAATCAGACTCGATGTGGCAGCCGTGGACTACTGCCCCGTGTCCTATTGTGACGCGGTCTTCAATTATCACGGGCAATTCGTGGGTAACATGCAGCAGGCAGCCATCTTGGATATTGCTGTCGGAACCGACAACAATCGAGTTCAAGTCACCGCGCAAAACGGCGTTGAACCAGACGCTTGAATTCTTGCCTAATGTGACAGCGCCAATAAGTACCGCTGTTGGCGCGATGTAGGCGCTTTCATCGATTTTCGGGCTCTTGTCTTTATATGGATATTGCATCAAGGTATTGTAGCGCTGAATTCTCAACTCTCAAGGAAGCGAAGCAAGGGCGGCGAGGAGCCGTCCGCGGCGAAGCGTACATAGGTAGCCGGACGGCAAGTGAAGGTGGAGGCGATAGCCGGAACCGGAACGCTACAGTCTAATTCCTTAGAGAGAGTTATAATATGTCTCGGTTTAGTTTACTGGGGGATTTACCTTGAAAAGCCTGAAGCCAATAGCTCTTTCACTTCTGCTTGCTGGAAGCTGTGCCAGCGCCTTTGCGGCAGCCACGCCGTCGGATGTGCAATCTGCTGACAAGTGTATTGAGAAGGGCAATGAATTCTTTGCCAAGATGAAGGTGAAGGAAGCAGCTAATCAATACCGGGAAGCCATTCGTCTTAATCCGGATAGTGCTAAGGCTCACCAGAGATTAGGTGCCGTACTTGCCGCAGCCGATGACTACGAAACATCCATTTTGGAAGAGAACACAGCGCTTAAGCTTGATCCCACCTATTTCTTGCCCCACGTTGTAATTGGGCAAATTTACGCTAATCAAGGTAAAAACAAAGAAGCAATTGTTGAATTCCGCAAGGCTGTAGAGCTTAAGCCAACAAGCTTCCGCGCTCACTTGGATCTGGGAATGATGCTGGCTACCGTTGGTCAAAGTGACGAAGCCATGGATATTTATCGCAAGGCGATGAAGATCAACGATAAGGATGCAGCACCACACGTCAATCTCGGCGTGTTGTTGGCTCAGAAGGGAGAAATCAAAGAAGCAATCGTTGAAGAAGAGACAGCGATAAAGCTGGAGCCGGGATCGCCTGAAGCTTATATCAACCTCGGCAACATAATGGCTGACTCAGGTGATGTTGAAGGTGCTACCAAAAACTTCAGACAAGCTTTGAAGATTTCGCCGGACCATCCAAACGCACATAGCGGCTTAGGTTGGATGCTTGCTAAGCAAGGCAACCACAAAGAAGCAATTGCTGAACAGCGCAAAGCTATAAAGGTATTCCCTACCTTTGGACCGGCGCACAGAAGACTTGCTAATGCGCTCAATGCAACCGGTGACTTTAATGCTGCTCAAAAAGAGTACAAAGAAGCCATCAAAATAAACGGCAACGATACGACAAGCCATCTAGAGTACGCTGAAGCTCTGAAGAGCAAAGGCATGTACGAGGAAGCTCGCGCTGAATATACCAAGGTTAAGGAAATTAACCCGAACATTAAGGCTGCAACTGAAGGCTTGAATAGTCTGCCTAAGCAGAGCGCTAAGAAATAAGCTTTGCCCAATTGAAAACAAAAGGAGTCGGCTGTTGCCGGCTCCTTTCTTTTAAGTGCCTGACAAAGAATAACCCATAGACTTCAGTATTTTTTGCAGCTCCAGCAAGCAAGTATAGGTTGGTAGAATCCACAGCGTTTGCTGATCGTCTGTTGTATCAAGTGCTTGTTTTAATGCTTTTTCTAGCGGTGTTACAACCTGAATTTGTTCAGGCGGTAGTCCTGCGTACTTCATTCGGACTGCCATGTCTTCTGCGCGCTGTCCGCTTACAATAACGTTTTCTCTCGCCGTTGATAGCTGTTCGAATTCAGCGTCCCAGAGCCAAGAGATGTCTCGTCCATCGGCTAGATTGTCGTTGATGGCGATAAGGATTTTGGCATTTGGATCACCAGCTACTGAGGCGACAACCTGCGATGCACCGGCTGGATTTTTAATCAGCTGAATGAGGATAGGCTTTCCTTCGATGACCAGTTTTTCTGAACGTCCGAACAAGGTTGAATACTTGTTCAGTCCTTCTCTAATTGTTTCGGCAGCAATGTCCATTTGAAAAGCAATTGCTGCTGCTGCCAGTGCATTGTATACATTGAAGAGACCGGGCAGGTTTAAACGAATGTCGCTAGCCACATTGCCGAACTTGATTTGGAAACTAGACCCACTAGATCTAACATCAACATTGTGAGCCGAAACGTCTGGCGTTGGACGCTTGTTCTGACAGGATGAACAAGTGTAGTGCCCTAGCTGTCCGTAGAATATTAGGTCGTAAGAATATTCTTTGCCGCACTTGTTGCAATAAGAAAGTTCTGCTAGGAGACCTGCCTGATTGGTGGAAGATGCTGCTAGCGACTCGATTCCGTAATACAAATGCTTGCTCTCAGGAGCCAAGCTGGCAACGTTAGGATCATCGGCATTTAGGACTGCCTCTGAGTTATTTATGGCGATCCCTTTGTTGATAAGTCGAGCGGTGGTATCAAGTTCACCGAAGCGGTCCAATTGGTCACGGAAAAGATTAGTGACTATGATATTGCCGATTTTAATTTCCGATGCCACCACTGGCAGCGATGCTTCGTCTATTTCAAACAGGCAATAGTCGGTATCCAGCGTGCCAGTCCAACTGGCTTCATCAATTAAGGTAGCGGTAATACCTGTGACTAAGTTGGCTCCCTGGCGGTTGTGCACGACCCGATAGCCTGCTTTGGAGAGTATGGAAGCAAGAAATCCGGACGTTGTACTTTTGCCGTTTGTACCTGAGACTGCAATTACACCTAGTCTGCTTTGTGCGGCTAGCTTGTTTAAAACAGAAGGTGAAAGTTTGCGGGCAACCTTGCCAGGCAAGTTGGAGCCCATACCTAAGCCGGCAACACGAATGGCCTTGGCAGATAGTTTAGCTGCAGCGATGGCTAAGCGGTCGACAACTTGGGGCACGTTTCATCCTTGGAAAATTTGGTTTAGGTTCGGGTTGATATAAGCCATCAGGTCGGTTTTGCTAGCGCGGACAATAAGGTCCTCGCCTAGAGGGAAACGATAAACGATATGCGCGCCATCGATAAATATGGCGGCCGTTCGCGTCTCGGAAACAATTCTCAGCTCATCGGCTAAATTGGTAATTATGCCTTTGGTCAAATGCCAATTTTCATTGGGACGCGGGCATGGTTCACGCACAATATATTGGAAGCTGCGGTCGGTAATTGGTAACACGGCGCCACCGGCAGCACGCAAAAATCCAGTTGATCCAGCTGGTGGTCCAATCAAAATACCGGAAGATCTTTGTTCTTCTTTCTTGCCGGCTATGTCAATAAAATATCTGCTTGTTCCTGCCGGATTGCTGTGGCAAATGAGTACTTCGTTTAAAACCTGCTGAGCAATTGGTTGTCCGTTGAGCACTATCTCCAGGCGTAAGATTGGCTTGGGCGTTAGCTTTCCGGCGGTAATATCATTGAGGGTTTGAGTGAAGGTATTGCCGTTGGCTATGCAGAAGTGACCAAAGCTGGATGACGTAGCCGAATTAACGCCTAGAATTGGAATTGAAAGCGTGTGGTGTGAGGCATCCAGGAAAGTGCCATCGCCTCCTACCGAAATAATTAGATCTACATCGTCAACAATTTTTTTGTTGAGATCAGCCCGTGCTGCCATGTAGTAATCAATGTTCCGGCTGGTGAGTTCGCCCTTAATTTTCTCCAGGGTGCCGTAGTGTTCGTCATGCGCTTTAACGACGCGAGTAACGGAGGCATGACCTTGATCAATTAGTTCAAGGAAGCGCGGCTCTTTATGTTCGACCCCCTGAATCTGGTAAGTCGATTTCTTGTAAACGATCAAAACTCTTGAGAGCTTCATTGCGGTTTTAGACCAGTTATGACATGCGGGTTCTCAAGAACGGTTGAGATTAAGGATACTCAAGCATTCGTAGACGAAGGTTAGCAGATTTGAGGGCCTCTGTCAGTCCCCCGCTGTCAACTGATATACTAAATGATCCCGCAGGGAAGTACTGCGGCATTCGAGGTTTTTGCAATGACGCTTACCGGTAGTCAAATTCGGGAGAAATTTGTCTCGTATTTTCGGGACAAGAGGGGGCATTTGTCCTTGCCTTCGGCCAGTCTTATTCCTGATAACCCAACCTTGCTTTTGACTTCTGCCGGCATGGTTCCTTTCGTGCCAATTTTCCTTGGTCTTAAGCCGCCGACTGATCCGCCACGGGCCGTCACTGTTCAGAAAGTTACCCGGGCAGGTGGTAAAGATTCGGACATTGAGAATATTGGCCGCACGCAACGGCATCACAGTTTTTTTGAGATGTTGGGAAATTTTAGTTTTGGTGATTACTTCAAGAAGGATGTAATTCCCTGGGCTTGGGAATTGTGCACTAAAGATTTGGGTTTGGAACCGGATAGAATTTCGGTTTCCGTTTTTGCCGGCGATGAACAAAACGCCGCTGACGATGAGTCTTATGATATTTGGCACAAAGTTGTTGGAGTCCCTAAAGAACGCATTCATAAATTAGGACGTGCAGACAATTTCTGGGGACCGCCGGGACCTACAGGACCATGCGGTCCTTGTACCGAGCTCTATTATGATCGTGGTCGTGAGTATGGCTGCAATGACGACCCGGAGAAGTGCGGTATCGGCAAATGCGAATGCGATCGTTACTTGGAGTTCTGGAATCTAGTTTTGATGGAACTCTTCAAGGATGAAAATGGCAAGTTCACGCCATTGGAAAAGAAAAACGTTGATACAGGCTCAGGTCTTGAGCGTGTTGCCACAATCTTGCAGAAAAAGCGCAACACGTTTGAAACTGATTTGCTGTTCCCAATTTTGGAAGCAGTAGGAAAATTAGCCAATGTTAAGTACGATGGGTCAGCCGGTAATGAAAAGGATGTCTATCTCAAGATAATTACCGATCATGCTCGCTGCGTGACTTTCTTGATTGCTGATGGCGTGCGCACGAGTAATATTGGCCGTGGCTATGTCTTGAGATTTATTATTCGTCGTGCTGCTCGCTTTGGTCGCTTATTGGGATTAAATGAACCTTTCATTTACAAGCTAGTGCCGACTGTGGTGGATATTTATGGACATCATTATCCGGAGCTTGCGCAGAATAAGGACTTAATCGAGAAGACTATTCGCCAAGAAGAAGAACGCTTTGGCAAAACAATAGATCGTGGCATGAGTCTATTGGAAGAAACACTTGCCGGCAAAGAATCTGTAATGGACGGCCGTGCCGTATTTAATCTCTATGCAACTTTCGGTTTTCCTGTTGAATTGACTCAAGAAATTGCCATAGAGCATGGCAAGACTATTGATATGGAAGGCTTTGCTAAAGCCAAGAAGGAGCACGAAGATGTATCGTCGGTCAATAAATTCAACGTCATCATCACTGGTGACGAGGCGTTAGGTCGTGTTCTGAAGGAACATGGCACAACCAAGTTCACCGGCTATAGTGCGACAGAAGACAAAGGCCACGTAGTAGCTCTTGTTCAAGACGGCAAACTTGTCGAACAATTGGAAGAAGGACAAGAAGCAGAAATTGTCTTAGATCAAACACCGTTTTACGCAGAATCCGGCGGCCAAGTCGGCGATTCTGGACTCATATCCACAGATGAGGGGATGCTCACTGTTATCGACACCAAGAAGCACGAAGGACTACATGTGCATAAAGTACGTGCGCTGTCCGGTGCTATTGAAGCAAATCAGCTGGTAAACGCTCTGGTCGATAAAGATAGGCGCGAGCAGACTGTATTGCATCACAGCACTGCCCATTTATTCCATGCTGCAGTTAGAGAACTTTTGGGCAAGCACGTTGTACAAGCCGGCTCTCAGGTTGGACCGGAGACAATGCGCTTTGACTTCAGTTTTGAACGGCAACCGACAGCCAAAGAATTGCATCAAATTGAAAAAACAATGAACGACTGGGTACGGATGAACCTGCCTGTCAAAACCGTTGAGATGAGTCTTGATGAGGCAAAAAATACAGGCGCTATTGCCATGTTTGGTGAAAAATATGGCGATGTCGTGCGCGTTGTGAAAATGGGAGACGCCAGTCTTGAATTTTGCGGTGGTACTCACGTTTCATCCACTGGCGAAATTGGTCCAATCAAAATAATTTCCGAAGGCAGCATCTCATCAGGTGTTCGCCGTGTGGAAGCCTTGTCCGGACCAAGAGCCTGGTTGCATATAAGCCAGCACATGAATATCCTGTCGCAGGCCGCTGACAGGTTGAAGGTTCGTCCCGGTGATTTAATCGAGCAAATTGAACGCTTGCAAGGTGAGCTCAAGGCTAGAGAAAAAGCAGCCGCCCAGCTTGAAGAAAAAATGGCTCTCGGAAAAGCACCGGAGTTGCTTGCCAAAGCTAAGCAAATTGGTGACATTCGTTTGATAGTTGCGACAGTCGATAACGTCTCAGCCGATGGTTTGAAAACGCTTGTTGAGCAGATGCGTGCGCAGGCAGATGATCTAGTCGTTGTAGTTGGTTCAGCATTAGCTGCTGACAAAGTTACACTAGTAGCTGGAGTTTCTGAGCCGCTAGTTAAGCGCGGACTGAACGCCGGTAAGCTTATTAAAGAAGCTGCCACCATTTGTGGCGGCGGTGGTGGTGGGCGTCCGCAGCTGGCTCAAGCCGGTGGCAAGATGCCGGAAAAACTTGCCGAGGCTTTGTCTAAAACAGAAGCCTTGGTTCAACAAGAGATGAATGCTAAAGCATGACAGGCAATGACATAGCGATTGTATATACCGATGGCGGGTCGCGGGGAAATCCCGGTCCGGCAGGGATTGGTGCTGTCATAACAAAAGACGGCAGTCAAGTTGCCAGCATAAGCGAATTCTTGGGCGCGACGACAAACAACGTTGCTGAGTACACCGCACTAATTAGGGCGCTTGAAAAGAGCCTGGAATGTGGCATTGAGAAGGTAGAAGTGCGCACCGATTCGGAGCTTATGGTCAAGCAGATGAAGGGTGAATACCGGGTGAAAAATGAGGGTTTGAAACCTCTATTCCTCAAAGCCCAGGCACTTAAGAACCGTTTTGCCTCCTTTGCCATAGTCCATGTGCGCCGTGAGTACAACAAAGAAGCGGACAGGCTAGCCAATATGGCTATGGACAGGGCTGTCTAAATAAAAATTCTAGTGCGCGCGGAGTCGTGCATCTAGTGCCATAATGGAGCTTGAACACATCCCTTTCAAAGCCCTTTCAGAGAGAAAATATTGTGAGCCAAGCAAAGTCGTATGCCTTTTTTGAAGGCAAGATCGTACCCATGGAAGATGCCAAAATCAGCATCATGACGCACGGATTTCTCTATGGGACCGCCGTATTCGAGGGGATGCGAGGCTACTGGTCGGAAAAAACTCAAGAGTTGTACATCTTCCGTATGAGAGAACACTTTGAGCGCATGTTCGACAGCATGAAAATTATGTACCTAGACATCAATTATTCTGTCGATGAACTTTGCGATCTGACAATTGAATTGCTCAGGAAAAATGCTCCTAAAACAGACACTTACATACGTCCCAGTGCTTATAAATCAGGCATGCGTATTGGACCAACTCTGACAGATAACCCGAGTGAATTCTGTATGTTCACCGTACCGTTTGGTGATTATTTCCATGGTGCTCCGGGACTGAAAGTGGCTGTCTCTAATTGGCGTCGTGTTGATGATAATGCCATTCCTGCGCGCGGCAAGATTATTGGCGCTTATGCCAATACGGCTTTAGCTAAAACGGACGCAGTGAGAGCTGGTTTTGATGATTGCATAGTGCTGGCTGAAAATGGACATGTATCAGAAGGCAGTGCCATGAATATTTTCATGGTGCGCAATGGGCAGTTGATAACAACGCCTGTCTCAGAAAACATTTTGGAAGGTATAACGCGCGACACGATCATGGAATTTGCTGCCAATGAACTTGGACTCCATACAGTAGTCCGCTCTGTTGATAGAAGTGAACTTTATATTGCCGATGAACTATTCTTCTGCGGCACAGGCGCTCAGGTTGCTCCAATTCTCGAGGTGGATAGGCGCCCTGTTGGCGATGGTGGTGTTGGACCAATCTCTGAGAAGATAAAGGACCTCTACGAGTCTATTTGCCGTGGCGAAGTGCCTAAGTACAAGAAGTGGCTTACGCCTGTCTACACCACGTCTGCTGCCGCCAGATAATTGATTAATTAGCCCCTTAGTGAATTGACAGCTAATCCTGCCTCACCAATAATGGGAAGAGCCCCTTTGGTGAGAATTTAAATGGCCAATCCGAAAAACCAAGCAAAAGACGTATCAGAAAAACCAGTAGGTTCGGATAAGGTGGAATCTCCGACAAAGGTCGGCACAGAGGCTATCAATTCGCCTGAATATCCCCAGTTAGGCAAGAAGGAATACGCTAGTTTTGGACCATTGAATATTGAGATGGAACAAAACGGACTGTTGCCAAAGTTTTCGGTCAATTTAGATCAGCAAAAAATGGCGGACATGCTCCCGCCAGGAGCCCAGGATGCCTTGCAATCAATGCAAGACGGTGCCAATGAAGCTGGCAAATTAGTCTCCGGTCAATTGCGAGAAGGGCAAGAAACAGCAATTAATACCGGTGAATCACTTGCTCGTGGCGGACAAGATATGATCAATCAAGCTGGAGAAGCCATCAATCAAGCTGTCCACCGTGACTGGGGAAAGGAAATAAGGAAGGGGCTTAGTAAATTGGCCTCGACGGCTGATTTTGCGCTCAGTCCGAAAGACCCGCGCCTAGAGAAGCCACAGGAAAAGATGCCTCATCCAGAGCTGGAAGTCACGCAAAATTTGAAAGACAGACCAATGAATTCTTTCAATTGCCATTTTATGGTTAAATCGCATGTTGAGGGAAGTCCGCCAAAAGAAGACATCGTCGATTCTCGGAATGAGCAAGTTACGCCTAATTATCTGAATGCCCATGGCTATAAAGAGGTGTCAGGCAACGAGGCTAAACCCGGGGATATTATTCTGGTTGAAGATAAGGGAAAAGATGGCAAAGACCACTACTATAATCACTCGGCAATTGTAAGTGGTGTAGATGGTAAGGGACATGTAACGGAGACCTTGCAGAAACTTCATCCGGATGCTCCTGTAGCGACTCTTAATGCTCAGGAGTTTAAGAATGTGTATGCTTCGGACAAAGATCGCTACAAAATTCACATTTTTAGAAATCCAGCTAAGGAAGGACACTTAGAGTGAAGTCCTTATCGGGTTTTTGGCTCCCAGCCTTTGTCTCTGCTCTAGCGGGCAGTCTTTTACTCTTCGGCATATCCTACTGGCTGGAAACTTCACTTACTCAGCAATTTGTAGCTGATTCAACAGAGCTTTTGAAATATCCCCGTCATCAAAAATCTGTAGTGCTCGCAAGTTTTCTTTTTGTTGGACTTTGTTTTGTATCTGATCTTTTTTTGCCGAAAAAGTTGTTAAAAAGTAGCGCCGTAGTGTACACAGCAGTGCTTTATTGTTGTTATTCATTGACGAATATTTTGACGTGGCTTGTTCTTGTTGGATTGAACGTTGTTAATAACAAAGATCCGTTTTACTACTACTTTCCTACAGATTTGCATTTGGCAGGAATCATAGTATGTTCATTAATGTTCGCATTGGCAGCTAGTTTGGTTGTCTTTTGGTTTCGTAACCATTTCCAGAGTGCTTAGCTCTTTTTGATTTCCAACTCTATTGGTTGCTTAGAGTTGCCGAGTCGCCAACTAACTTGTGCTCCTTCTAGAATATCTAGAAGCTTTTGTCCAGCAAACTCTTTGCGCCAGCCGGTAAGCAGCGGTAGTTGACCGTTGTCTTCCTTCTCGCCGTGGTGAATTCGAATCAAGAGTTGGATTTCATCGCGCGTAGCGACCAATTCCGGAGCCAAATCCAGGTCGTAGCAAATTACTTTCAAAACCGCGTACAGTTGATCGGCCTGCAGGACATCCTTTTTTGATGGCGCTGATGAATGTGGCCAGGCTGGACACTCTTCCAATGATACGGTCATGCCGGATTTGACAGCTTCCATAATTTCGCTGCCGTAGTGGCGTATCTGATCCGGGCGTATGCTGCGCAGCCTTTGCATGTCCTCAGCTTTCTGAGGAGGTCGCCGGCTCAGCTCCAGCAAAATGTTGTCTGAAATAATTGCCCTTACCGGTTTGTTGTTTTTTGCGGCTTCTCCATCACGCCACCAGTACAATTGTTGCAACACTGATAAGCCGCGCCTGGGAAGTGAACTTGCTCCTTTTACGCGCATGAATTGCCTTGAGCGATCTTTGACGTAATAATCTTGCTGGCAATAACGCTCGCATTCTTCAAGTGCCCAAGGCAAACGATTAAGTCTCTTGAGATTTGCTTCGATGCGATCCCAGAGTGGTAATAAATGGCGCACATCATCAAGTGCGTATTCAATTTGATCTTTTGATAGAGGACGTACCATCCAGTCGGTGTAACTCTCTGTTTTGGAGATGCTCACTTGCAAGAGTGTCTGCAGCAATTTCGCGTAGCCTATGGGATAACCAAAGCCGGCAAAACCGGCGGCAATTTGTGTGTCAACGATGTTTTGCGGCACTAGTCCGGAATTGGTATAGACGAGGTCGAGATCTTGCTCGGCAGCATGCAAGACTACAAGTATTTCTGGGTCGGCAATTCTTTCCCATAACGGTTTTAGATTTGGTACGGTCAATGGATCGATTATGGTGACGAAATCATCGAGAGCTACTTGTATGAGACAGAGTTCGGTACTGTAAGTTTTTTCCGGAATGAATTCCATATCGAGACAGAAGCGCTTCGATTTGTCTATGCGCGCGCACAAGTCATCTAATTGCTGTTGATTGACAATGATGCTCATGGATTGGTTCTCTCTTTTAAGTGAGTTCGTGACCAATTCAAAGCGCCTGCTTTTCCAATTACGATTGTGCTATCGTGCCTTATTGCCGGTAAAGGGAAGTACAAATCGTTGGACTCCAGTGATCCCACATCCAATCCAGCTCCCAAGGCTAATGCCACAGGGGCCGCTGAATCCCAAACCTTCAATTTGCCGGAGAGGTGGACGAACAAATCTGCTTCATTATCCAGGATTTTGGCAACTTTCAAACCAATACTTCCTGTTACCAACCATTCGATTTCCGGGATGTCTGCTATCCAGGGATTGTTTCTACGATCTCTGCGTCCCATAGCCAGTCTTATTTGTTTCATGCCGGACATTTCTTCTAACGGCGCATAGGAATTTGGTTGACCGTTGCCTGTTTGTTGGAAAGAGCCATGATTGGGACCACCAAAATAGAGACGTTCAGTTGTTGGTGCATATATCCAACCGAAGACCGGTTTGAGATTGGTCAATAGTCCAATCATGACGCAGTACTGACCGTCGTTCTTAACGTAATTGTCGGTTCCGTCAATGGGATCAACTAACCAAATGTTTTCAGTTAAGACTTCTTGGTGGTGGTTTTCATCTTCTTCGGAAATTATTACATCGTTGGGAAAGCGCTTACGTAAGCCGGTCGTGAGAATATCTGAGCAGGCATGGTCGGCTTCCGTTACTAGATCATGCGGACCCGTTTTTTCCTTGATGCCAACACCTTCACGCATGGACAGAGCCAACCGGCCTGCTTCTATTGCCAGACCGGATACGAATCCTATGTCGTCCTTTGTAATCGTAATATTTACCTATGAGTGATCGTCAGAGTACATTTGAGCCTTGAACTCATCTGCCAATTGTTGGTCCAGCAAGTCAGCCACGTAAGCAACCGACCAAGCCAATTCATCTACCTCTTCTTGATTTAAACCTAGTGTAGGACGTTGTGCCACAACCAGTACTACATCGCCATGAGTTGCCAGAGCGCAACTGCTTAAATTGCAATTGACATCAAGCAACTTTCTAAAAAACGCTTCGCGATTATCGGTTGGAATAAATACAAGTGGACTGGTTAGTCGGAGTACCGGCCCGCCGGCTGCGTCTTGCACGAAGATGTACACCTTTGCCGAGCCTTGCTTCATCCACCAGCCGCATCCTTCAGATGATTTCAGCTCTTGATGGTCAGGATTTAAGCCGCGGTTCTTGAAGTAGTTAGTAATCATGCCAACTACTTCTTCGACGCTGCCTTTAGTCGCTTTGTGTGTTCCAAATAGACCCATATTTATCTGGCCCCATGCGATCAATGCCGTGACTAAGTATACCCGATAACAATACTTTACATGTTGTTTTAAAGAGTAAGTATATGGGCACAGCTATTGTGGCGACATTGAGGGGGATGCTTTATGAGGCGTGGTGTTTCTATTGCGAACTCGCTTGTTTTTCTTTTGCTCTTAGGCGTTGTTACGACAGGCTCTGTTTTGGGTCAAAATGCCGGTGTGGGTGCAGCACCGATGCTACAAGGTGGAGTTTCCAGAACGGGCGTCTTATCTGGTGCCGGTGGCAGTGATATTTTAGTAGGTGCTGTTATTGTCACTAAGAATCCGCATGTGCATTTCACAGTTCACCGAGACTATGTGTCAGGCAGGGTTTATGAGCCGGGACCGACGCCGGAAGAATGTGCGCAGGCAGTAAATACTGGGCTGAGTATCTTCAATTCGGTGATGGGAATTGTTAATTCCTGCAGCAGTTATTCCAGTAGCAGCTCGAGTAGCTGTAGTTCACCAACGTATCGCCGTCCACCACCTCCTCCCCCAAGACGGCCCAGCTGCAGCAGTGGACATTAAGGCAAGCTCTTCTTCTTAATGAAAGTATCGCGCTTATGAAACTACGGGTTCTAGCTCTGGCTCTCTTGTTGGTTAGCTTTAATTGTCCTGTTGAGTTATTAGATTGTGAACCGGCATATGCTCAATCAGTTACTGCTACTCCCATTAGTGGCGGTGGGATGACTGCAATTTTGTTCAATACCAAAAATGGGCAATTGCGCATCAACCTTCCGGACGACACATCTGCCGGCGACACAATTTCAGGTTCGGTGATAATTGAACCCAAGGGAAGAAGTGAGAGCGAACAAGCTCGCAACGAGGACGAGCTGAATGGCTATGTGTTTGAGGTGGCTGAACAAAAAGCACCCTGTCGCCTGGGTGATTTTAAATGCGTCATGCCGACGGCAACTAGTGTTATTGATCTTGTGCTGAAAGACAAAAAAGGGACAAAGGTCTGTTCGACCGGTGTCAAAATATATCCAACACCGCCGGTGTTGCCCTGCGCCAAATATCCTGGAACTTGCATGCTGCCGCCCTTTGCACAGGCCGGCTGGCCTGTTCAGTGTCGTGGTCCTTGCGACGGGGATTTTAATAATTCATCTGTGAAGGTGGCCGGCAAGGAAGTGGTTAAGCTCTGCGAATCGCCGCGCAAAATTGTCGCTGAGTGTCCCAACAATACTCAAGGTACGACAACAATTGAAATGCGCGAAGGCAACGCTGTGGCCACTGCAAAATTCACCGTCTTAGCTGTGGATTTGAAGTGCGGACTCACTGATATTGAGCGCGGCAAGTCAACGACTTTGACGGTCACAGTTTGGGGATTGGACGGCATTAGTGAGCCGGCAAATTTGGAAATTAACAACCTTGCGCCAAACGTTGTGCAATTGGACGGCGGTAACAAGCAAACAATTAAGCTTGAGAAGCAAACCGGCACCTGGCAGAAGGCAATAAATGTAAGTGCAGTAAGAAGTGGGTCGTTCAGTTTTGTTGCCTGGTTTCTTGAGCCACCGGTAATTAATATAACGTACTTCCAGCCGCTAGGAGCTGCGCCAGCGGCAGCAGCACCACCACAACAAGCGCAGGCCATTAATATTGCCGGCACCTGGACATCGACGTATGGTCCAATGACCTTTGAATTGGGAAATAACTTGGGTGGCTCGGTGTATGCAGTGAAGGGCTCCTGGCAGCAGGCGGCTGATAAACGTGGTGTGATTGAAGAAGGAACGTATGATGCAAGCGCACGCACTGTTAATTTTTCGTACTATGAAAATTGGATTGATGTGCGTGGAACAGCAAGCTTAAATTTATCAGCCGATGGGCGATCTCTGGAAGGTACATGGTCGCAGGCAGGCTCTAACGGCAAGTGGACTTTCACTCGCTAATTTATTTACTTAGGAATCGTTTACATATAGCAGTTGTTACGAAAAGTTGATTGATTGCCGGGTATAAAAGCCGTGGCGTAAAGGGATCAATCTGTCATTTAGGGACCATCATTCAACGTTAATGCGTTGCGGTTGATTAGATTTTTCGGAAGGGGACAGGAAAATGAACAAGAAGAAGCTGGGTTGGTTGACCCTCAGTACTTTTGCTGTATCAACATTGATTGCTTACAATCCGGTATTTATTGCCAAAGTCACCGGGCAAGGGCAGATAACCGCAACAGCCAAAATTGGTGATGGTTTAAACACAACAGTATTTGATACACCGAACGGCAAGATTAGCGTCAATTTGCCTGAAGATATGGCCACCGGTGACACGCTTTCCGGCACCGTAATTGCTGAGCCTATCGGTCAAACGGCCAAGGAAAAAGAAGAGAATGAAGATGAACTCAATGGTTATGTCGTTGAGGTGAAGAAGGCGCAAGAGCCTGCTCCGCCCAAACAAGAATTACCGAAGGATTGTCCGCCGCCTCATGTACCTACAGGATTTAACTGGCCGCCAATCCCGCCGATAGTATCATTGCCGCCGGAGGAGTGTCCTCCGGAAGAATGTCCGCCAGGGAAGAAGCCGGAGAAGCAATGTCCTCCTGGTACTAAGAAGCCACCTGAAAAATGTCCACCATCAAAGCCGCCAACCACAAGTAAAAATAGTGGTGGTTGTCCAACCAAGCCTGCAGGACCGATTAGCTGTCCAGTTGGTGGTGGTACGCCAGCGGCCCCGCCTACTTTTGTATGCGGATTGGGACCAAAACCAATTGACTTGGTTCTCACCCACAAGGGGCAGCCGGTCTGCACAAAACCAGTACCGCACCCGCAGAAACCAATCGCACCGGCCTATCCGACAGGTGGATGCACTATGCCTACAGCCGGACAGACTGGCAAGCCGTTGACTATTGGTGGTGGCTGCGATGGCTACACAGGCAACACAGGAGTTGATTGTGGTGGTGTCAAATGCACACCGCTTGCTGAAGGACCACGCGGTACTGTAGTTAAGAGTCCAGGTAATGTTGTCGGTCCAACCGATCTAACCTTTAGCGAATGCGGCAGGACTGCAAAAGGTCGGTACTGCAATTTGAAAGTTAAATTGAGTGCTCCGAAAACAGTGCTCAAGAAGGGTGAGTCTACAACTGTTACTGTAATGGTTTATGGAGTAGAAGGACTAGCCGGCCCAGTTGAACTGAGAATTGAAAACCGCTCGCCAAATGTAATAGATATGGAAGGCGGTAATTCTCAAGTCATAACTATTAATCCGTCTAAACCCTCATCCAGCGCTCAATAACTAGGCCATCTACTTAACATACTAAATTGTCTGAGGAAAAGATCATGAGGACAAATAATCGGCTTTTGCTTTCAGCTCTTGTGCCGCTAACCATACTGGGTCAGTCAAATGCTTGGGCGCTTTCTGTTTGGAGTGAAACTGACGTGCCCTACAAGCAGGAAATAAAGATAACCGGCAAGGAAGGTGGCGGCTATTCGATAACTGCCATTGTCAAACCGGTGCAACCTCAGAGTATGCCGTTATCGATAATTCCGAGTGGTGCGGAGAAGCGGCTACCCGGCAC
>SBAT01000417.1 GCA_005240105.1 Chloroflexota bacterium | reverse complement strand
TTGTTGGATTCAAAGTTGTAGGCAGTTGTAACTTCAATTGCCGGCAACTGTCCTTGTAATATCCGCAATGAAGTGTCGTTGTCTAACGAATCTAACTGACCGGCTAAAACAATTCGTTCAACCAGCCCACTTTCAACCAGCTTGGAAATGAGATGTCTGTGAGTCTCCAGTCCACGCAGACGAGCATATTCTTTGCCAAAGATAAGGAGTTGTTTCCAATTTTTTGCAGTTGTTGGAACAACATCGAAGCTGCAACCAAGTGGAATTATGTTTACAGTTTTGTTGGTGCCGAGAAGATCCAGTGAATGTTTGTTTACCTGACAGCTGGTGCCCATTTCATTGGAAAGCAGCATCAGATCTTTGACGCATTGTTTTTGTTTGCCCATATACCAAAAGACTCTTTGCCAGATTTTACCGCTGGACCAGGTTTCGTGAAACATAGTCACTAGCCGGTGTAGGCTGCTTTGCTGTAGCCATTCTTCTAATGCTTCCGCCAGCCAGGACGGTGCACCGTTTGGATCATATCCATAGCCCACGTATTGCAAGAAAACAGTATCAACTTCTAGTGAGGCAAGCGTATTTAGAAGCGACTGCTTGTTGCGGTCGATTTGACGAATGTCGGCTCCAGTCCAGAATTCTCGACTCTTCTCTGCCGAATCTAAAACAATGAAATTTAAAGGACTGTCTGCGTTTGGCCAGTGTTTGCACAATTGATAGCAATAGTCTCCCAGTCCATCCATGGATGGTGGCAATCTGGGAGTGACGATAGCAATTGACATTGACAGTCTCAGGGCTTGGGGGTAACCGAATCATTTTCGATGATGCCGGTTTTGGGATTGATGTGATGAGCACAATGGAATCCTACGCGATTCCAGTAATTCATGTCTACCTTGGATAAATTGATCACATTCTCGCATTGAGGGTAATAAAACTGACTGGCAACAGCCCACAAGCACGCTCTAAAAACATCTAGATGAGTCTTGAGGTCTAGTTCCGGTTTAGCCGGAAAGCCATCTTCAAGTATATCGAAATCAGTCCAGATTCCATGAGCTGAGAAGATTATTTGGGCCAACCATTTCGCTCGCGGCAGATGACATCTTGAATCGATGACGGTTATCCTGGACACGTGCCAGCTTTTCAAAATAGGTAGACCGTAGTACATATTGCCAAAGGTAGAATCAGCGCACTTCTCCAGCCAGACCTTGTCCATTGGTGCTTGCGCACGACTGAAGGCATTCCAAATGCACGGGTCGGGACTGCCGGCGGAAATAAGAACAGGAATTTCCGGATGCCGATAAACCAAATCAGCGGCATGAATTTCTCTTGTGTTATTGCCGCCTAAGACAAAGTAGGCTTGGGTTGGTTTGCTTGATGCTTGGAAAAGACTATAAACAGTTGCTGCCAACCAACCAAAGATCACGAGGGCGACTATTACTAGACTGTTTCTACGGAACTTAGTCAACATCAGCATCTTCAACTGATACCATAAGCCATTTTCCAAAGAGGATTTTTGTGTTTGTTGAACGAGTGAGTATCAACCCATGCAGAATATGGAATCGGCAAATTCTCCGAGCAAGTATAGAAAGCCCAGGCTCTTTCATAGGGACGGGGCTGTTTTAAAAGAGGTAAAAGGCCAACTCCATCTAGAGTATTGGTAATCCACCCTTTTAAATTGGATTTTTTATGCGGCAGCCACGGACGATGCATTCCCGCACCGTGAATGATGAACTTGGTCTGATCGGCAGGTCTTAATGCGCCTTGTTTTGTCCAGGGAAATGGTCTGTCTTGAAAGAGGGTACTGAAAGGACCAAATTCTAGTTGTCGTGGCGATATGGCAAATGCCGGTGGTGCATCTGGTTGGCGGATAAGCAAATTGAGCATGCACTGATCAAGAAAAAACCAATTAAATGGACTCATGAGTTTGGCGCCGCGAAAGCGCTCAAGACTCAGGTTTACCCACTGATCAATAAAATCACGATGGCGGGGAATGTTGAAACCTAAAAGTCCGCCATTGGCATAGCCAAACGGTTTAAGATTGCAGGATAGTCCTGTTTCCTTTGCCTGGTTGTACCAGAGCACATCGAATTGATCGTATTTTGCCTCCGGCTCAGTACTTACAACTAATGCCTCATCTATTGCTTCCAATAAGTGGCCACAAGGCCGTTCAATGATCATGTCGGCGTCGAGGTATAGATAATTGCCCGCCTCAAGCCCAGTCAAGCCGGCCAATCGATTGACATAAATATGATAGTCACCGCCCAGTCCTGTATAGGTGCGTACGGATAGCTGAGGGTGCTTGGGCAGAATGGCTAAGTCAAACGCGTTATTGCTATCCATTAGGATGACGAACTTGCCGAGAAAGCCATTTAGGATTGCGCTGTTAAAAAGTGCGTAAACACCAGGTAAATAGCGAAAGTCAGAGGGGCAAAGTATGGTCAGTCCCTGCCCCCAGGTAGAATTTTCACTTGATACGGTGTCGGTTGTCATAAGTGCCCAGTTACCTGTTCTGATTTTAACGTATAGTGGTATGTTAAATCTGGCAGGACCCCTATGAAGATACTGCTTTATTCCTATAGCTTTTGGCCCAATATTGGCGGTGTAGAGGACGTTGGACACAGCCTGGCTAAAGGCTTGGCCGAAGTTGGACATGAAGTGACGGTGGTTACAGAGACTCCGTCTAATAATCACCGTTTGGTGCCCTATGCAATCGTCAGGCGCCCAGGACTATTACAGCGAGTGGGGCTTGTTTCCGGGCATGATTTAGTTCATTCAAATGGTTCGAGCGTCAGTTTGTTTTTTTTGGCTACTCTGCTCGATAAACCATTTAGCTGGAGCCATCATGGTTATCAGCTGCAATGTATAGATGGAGCGGGCTGGGTGGCGGGCAAACCGGCACCGATGACCCCTTGGGCTTCTTTCCGTCACCATTTGCGCTTATTTGGACTGAAGGCAATTCCCGACGGTATCAAGCTGTGGCTACGCCGTATTGTAGGTGTTTTAGCCGACGCCAATGTGGCAGCCAGCCTGCACCAGGAGAGGCGCCAACCCTTGCCCAGGCAATGGGTAATATACAACCCGATTGAGGTCGATGATTTTAAGGTCGGCAGCGCTGAAATCGCCAAAGCCAATTTGGCTCGCGCTCAAACGAGTTTTACATTTATCGGTCGCTTGATTAGTGAAAAAGGTGTGGATGACCTGCTTCATGCTCTTGCTTATTTGAATAATAATGAAGAGCAACGGCTGGGCAGCCGGACTTATACACTGCAAATAATTGGTGATGGTGCGGAAGCTGAATCACTACAAGCGCTTTGCTCGAAATTAGACTTGGATGGTAATGTCTGGTTTCGTGGCTCGCTTACCAGTGGGGAATTATTCGAGGCAATCAACGAAGCCGGTGTTTGTGTCTTACCTTCAGCATGGGAAGAGCCTGGTGCACTAATAGTGATGGAACTTTTGGCAGCAGGTAAACCACTCATTGTTTCACGCGCTGGTTGGTTGTCTGAATGTGCATTGGATGCTTGCCGGACTTTTCCCAATCGTGATCGTATAGCTTTAGCGCGAATGATGGATGAAGTAATTTCCGATAGACCTCTACAAGAAGACCTGGTGGAAAGAGCTATTAATCGCATCAAGCAATTTGACCCGAAGAAGCAAGTTGCTGAGTACGTTGAACTATTTGAATTGATGTTGAAGAAGGATAATAAGTCTTAAGCGTCGATGAACTTTTCTACAAGCGATAATTTTTCTTCCGGCACGGCAACTAGATTGTCGTCAAATTCTTGTTTGTCGGGACATGGTTTTAAACGTCCGTTGCTAGTGACATTGAATGACTTGTAGCGGTGATCTTTGAGGAATTGATAGAGCTCTACGGCTTTGTAGCCCCAGGGGGTTGTGCGGATATCTTGTATTTCATAGATGATTAAAGGGCGCAGTTGATTTAAAAGCACGTCCTGGGCACCCTTGAGCACGGACAGCTCGCCGCCTTCGACATCCATTTTGACAAAATCTACTTTTGGGATTTGCTTTTCCTTTAAGTAGTCATCAAGTCTTATTTGTTCTATTTCAACTTCAGTTGCTTTGGTATCAGCGTTGGGCAGTCTGAGACTGTTTAGTCCGGAATGTTCCAGACAGACAAACATATTTACTTTGCCTTTTTCCGCTCCCAGGGCGACTTCGACAATTTGTACGTTATGACAATGGTTGAGGGATAGATGAATTTTTAGTTTTGCCAATTCTCTTGGTGATGGTTCAAAGGCAATTACATTTCCCTTTGGTCCGACCTTTGTTGAAGCTAAAAGAGTGTAGAAGCCATGATGGGCACCAATATCAACTACGGTCATGCCTTCTTGCAAATAGTTGAGTAGGAACAGTTGTTCGTTGTCCTCAAAGCCCGTGCCACAAAACGTATGCGCTCCTAAAAAGTCATTGTATGCCAGCCAGGTGCTTCCCCAGCGTGTGCTGGAACGCAGCGGCATATCAGGGGCCAGGTGTTTACGCAGCCACCAGAGGATGACCCAGGGCTTGGAGGCGACATACAATGCCGTTTGCTTGATATGTCTGAGTGTTGTACGTAATTGACCGGACACAATTCACTTCCTGGATGCTGACTTCCTAAGCCTGCAACCAGGATATTTTGTCACATTACAATTATTTTTGCAGTCTATTTTTTAAGACCTTCATTGTAGGCGCCGTGCGAAGTTGTGGAAACCATCAAGCAAGCGGCCATCTTGACCAGTCTGTCAATCATGGCTTTATCGTCTTGCTCATCGCTGTGAACAATTTGGTTGAGGATTGGGTTGGCTTCCATGAATGAGATTAGTGAAAGTTCGCATGTGCCGATGTGGCGGTTGGCTATTGGTTCGACTGTCTTAATCCTGCGTCTGCCGACATTGTCATTGTGCATGACTTCATGAAGTTCGCCTGGGTTGGAAGTAATTATTAGTTCTTGTCCGACGCGGATGTTGATCACTTTGCCTTGTACCACGGCTGTAACGGAATTGGCACCAGGCTCGTAGAGGCTGCGAATCTTAACGGAATCGCCATGGTGTTCAACAGTGACAATTGTTGATGGCTGCAGGGTGATGCGCACATCACCAGCAATAACTGTTGTTGTCTTCTTGGTCGGAGCGATTAGGGCTTCACCTTTTCTTACTTCAACTACACCCGGCTCGTCAACAACAACCTTGGCGCCGCCGAGACACTTGATATTGGTGCCCGCAGCACCGAGTGTGCATAGAATATGGCTGCTGCTGACGGGAATGAACTTAGCCGAAGTAGCAACGGCTGGAGAGTAGCTTATTGGTTGGTAGGGGTTCTTCTCTTCTTCTTGCTTCTCCTCATTGTTGACCGGAGTAGTCCCGTTGAGGATGCCTGATTGCTGCAAGGCTTGATCGACGACATTGCCTATTGTGTCCTGTCCAACTTGCGTGTTGACGCTTGACGCCGGGCTGGAATCGAATGGTATCACTGTTGTAGCAATACCGGAGTTGCGCTCGCTGCTGATGATATTTGAGGCGCCGGCAAAGGCATTGGTGCTATTGAACATCTGGAGGAAGTTAGGCACTTCAGATGTGGTGATTGCTGATGCTGCCGGGCGCTCTGGTGGGTCGGCGGTGATTGTCACTCCGCCACCTAATGTGATTGCTTCTGGTCCTTGTCCACCAGTGCTGAATACGACGTCGCGCCCCTTGGCGTTGATTGTATTGTCCGGTGCCGAGGCGCTAATGCCGGCGCTGCCGAAGTATATGACGCCGCCGCCGGATTCGAAGGGGGTAACATTGGCTGGAACTGAACCGACTACAGGCATGGACGGAATTGGTCCAATGACGATGTTGACGTAACCAAATGACGGATTGCTGTCCGTATATCCGGTCAGGTCAGCACCACTGGCGATATCGATTAAGCCGCCTGACGTATCTGTGTTTTGGATAATCAAGTTGCCTTCATTGGCAAACATTGTTACGTTGTTGCCGATGCTTATCGTGCCGGTGCGAGCAATTAAGCTAATTGAACCGTTAGATGTATTTATTTCACCAAGGGCTCCTACGGTAATTTGATTGACATTGAAGGTGATGTCGCTCTGCGAATTGATAATCACGCGAGCGCTAATTATTGTCGTGCCCTGGTTGGAGGTAATAGTTGCCGGACCGCCGGTGAAATTGAGAGTGGCGGTATCAGTCGGACCGCCACCATTGATGCCGATGGTGACATTGGCAGGCGAGAAGATATTGATGGCGCCGCCGCCGGAGGCAATGGTATTTGTCGTTGTTGCTTGCAGGTTAAGGGTAAATGGATTGGGAACGGTCGAGAATATGGAAAGAGCTGTGCCGGATGTCTTGCTGCCTGTAATTGTGTTGTTGCCGGAAAGTAGCAGTGTTGTAGCTTGGACACTGCCCGCTGTTTGGTTAGCGAAGGTAATTGTCTTGTTGGCAGCCATAGTCATGTTGCCGTTAGCGGCGCCAATTATCGCGGAGCCTGCGCTTCCGGCATCAAGGATGAGAGAGTTGTTGAGTGTTAAGCCGTTGCCGAAACCGAAGACGGAGATGGTGTTAGCACCGGTACCTGAGACTTTAATGGTGCCTGTGGAGGAACCGCCAATTGTCAATGCGGTAGTGCCGGAAATGTTGATTACGCCGCCATTCTTGGTTGATTCGAGAGTGCCGTTGATATTGAAGCTAACGCCGTTGTTTGCTTGTAGTGTTATATCGTTATTGGAACGAACAGTGACACTTGGATTAATGGTGACATTGCCGCCAACTGATTGAATGTAGACAGGTGAATTATTGAGATTGAGGAAGGTAGTGTTGCCGCCTGCTGATTTGGCGAAGGTAATGGTATTGCCTATGAATTCAATTCCGGCAGTTGATGAAATCTGAGCCGATGTCATATCCGGGGAGGTGATGGTCA
The DNA here is from genome assembly GCA_005240105.1 of Chloroflexota bacterium. Taxonomy (GTDB): domain Bacteria; phylum Cyanobacteriota; class Vampirovibrionia; order Obscuribacterales; family Obscuribacteraceae; genus SBAT01. Next base: position 3,035 of record SBAT01000417.1, on the reverse strand, counting down.
AAGCGTTGGAGCCACCAGAGGCGATGAAGGATACGCCGGCGGGACTGGTGACAATTGCTCCAATGTCAAGGGTGACATTTTGTCCAAAGAATGCCAGCGGACTGTTGGTAGATGATGCGGTGACGCTTGCACCGACATTTAAATTGGTGGACTGGATGGCTACGTAGCCGGATGCACCAGCATCGAGCGTGTAGCTGGTGTTCATGGTCACCGTATGGTTGGTGCCATCGGCAACGAGAATAATGGCAGCATCGCCGCCGCCTGTGACTGCGATTTGTTGCGGTGTGCCGGCTAGAGTCAAGTTGGAGTCGTGACCGGAAAGCGTGATGGTGCCATCGGTCATTGTGGAGATAATGGAGCCATTGGTAGTGAGTGTGCCGCCATCAAGGTTTAAGGTGATGTTATTGTCCGACTGTAGTGTGACGTTGGCGGCGATGGTCTGGTTGGCGCCGTAAGAGTAAGTCTGCACTTCACCGCTGACGTTTAGAGTAGCGCTATTGGCACCGGCGGTCTTGTTGATGACCAGTGCTTGCGTGTCGTATGAGCCGATAAAGGCCATACCTGCGCCCATGTTGATATTCACGGTGGAATTGTCGGCTAGGGTGACTGTGGAGCTTAAGGTGTTTCCTGTTAGATCAAGGTAACCGTCGGAGTTGTTAATGGTGGCATTGCCGTTGAATGTCAATTGAGGCGCGATGAATTGGAAGTAGCCGCTGCCGGTGCCTGTCTGAGTTGTGTTGTTGTTGAAGACGACGGAACCGCCGGATGCTGGAGATTGCAGATCAATTAGGCAGAACGAACAGGAACTGTAATTGAGCGAACCGGCAATAGTGAGGGCATTAGTACCATTGGCTTGGACGTTGATGGTTGGATAACCACTACCCGTAACTGCCAATGTGCCTGTTCCCGCAAGAGTCAATGCGGAGGTGCTTTGAACTGTAAGGAAGCCATCATCTTTGCTGGTTCTGAGAGTCCCGTTGGCATTGATGGTATTGCCACCATTAACATTGAATGTGACGTCGTTATCTGCTGTAAATACGACGTTGCTGTTGACGTTAGTGGTGCCTGAAGCGGTTACTGTTACCGGTGCCCCAGTGATATTGAAAGTACCTGTACCGGCGCCGGACAGCTTGTTGAATGTCAGGCTTTGACCGGAAGCACCAACGAAGTTAGTTGAACCAGCAGAGCCGTTGTTTATGTTGACGTTACCGTTGACAGGAGCGTTGATCGTCATAGCTGTGCTGCTGCCAGGTCCAAATGTGATGTTTGAATTTCCACTGCCCTCGACTAGGCGGTCATTAGTGTTGAAATTGACAGTTGGCGAATTGATGATGCCTGTAGAACCATTTTGGAAGGTAATTTGTCCGCCGTTGTTAAATTCGATACTACCGTTGGCATTGAGGGATCTAATGGTTACTGTCTCAGTAGACCCTCCGGCAAATAACCAGCCGTTGAAAGTAAGTGTAGAGGCCGTGCCGGCATTGGCTTGGAAAGTTGTCGATGAAGCACCACCGTTGTTATGTACAACGGAACCGCTGCCGGCAATTGTGAGATTGCCGGTTGAAGTAAATAGGTAACTACCACCAGCAATGTTGGAAGTGAGAACGCCATTGTTGGTCCACGTACCATTGTTTATGTTGAAGGTGGTACTAGGTATATTTATCGCTACAACAACACCAGTGTTAATAGTAATGCCAGTGTCGGTGGTCATTGAAGCTGCGCTTGGCCCACCGATATTCAATGCCGAGGTGCCTGTTGAACCAAGTCTGGCAAAAATCAACTGGTGTCCGGAAGCTGGTTGGAAATTAATTGAGCCGGAAGCAACGGTAGTAATATAGCCTGCTGCATTATCCGGAGCTCTGAGTGTCAAATCATTGGCGCCTGCCGGATTGAAGGTAAGAGATGACCCGTTACCACTGATCCAGGACTGATCACCAAGGAAGGTGACATTTGGTGTGCTAACCACAAGTGCAGCACTGGAAGAAATGGTGACCGTGTTGGACCCGGCAAATGTCACTGAACCAGCGGCATTCTGCGAATTGAGGGTGACTGTGCCGGAGGCACCGGGATCGAAGGTGGGTGAATCGCTGAAGGAAAGAGTGTTGGCGGCACCATTGCTTGCCTGCACGAGAATGGAAGTGGCTCCGCCGCCTGTGGCGCTGAAGGTGCCGGAACCGGCGACAGGCAAGCTGCCTGTGCTGATAACGGAAAGAGCACCGCCGCTAGCAGTGGTCGTGATAGTTGCGTTGTTGGTAAGAGTGCCGCCACTGAGGTTAATGGCTGTGCTACCACCAGATAAAACATGGTCGGCTGTGACATTTCCGGTAGGAGTTAGCGTCAGTGTTCCATTTAGCGATGTGATATTAGCTGATGTACCAATATTGGCTGAGCCGCCTGTGGTGGCAATGGTCAGGTTGCCGCCAACGGTAGAAGAGCCTAAGGTCACGGAACCGGCATTGCTGATATTGGCAATACCAGGATCGTTAGTATTAACGGTAATATTGCTGGCAGCGGTCATAATCGGACTGATACCAGTGCCGACATTGCCTGTATCAGTTGTGTAATTCACGTTGGTACCAGACACAGTACCGGTGCTTTGTGTAATGTTGCCTGGTCCAATGAGCGAGATGTTGGTGGTTGTCCCTCCACCCACATTAGCGCCTAGAGCAATACTGCCACCAGGGACATTGGAGGAAATGGCTAGCGTAACGGTTCCACCGGATGTTACCGTAACTGGAGCCGAAGCAGTTATGCCGCCATTGGCAAAGATACCGATAGTGGTATTACCACCGGTTATTGTGCCTGTATCGACAGTACCAACTATGTTCATGCTCAATGTCTTGGTACCTAAGGTAATTGTTCTTCCTGCGCCAGTGTAGCTGTTGGTGTTGTTGTTGAAACTCAAGTTAAACTTACCAGCTCCGGATCCCGACACATCTAAATCATTGACCAAAGTCATGTCGCCACATACTGTGCAACCGCCAACGAAGAGAGTGCCGGCAGTAATTGCATTAATATCACTAGTTAAAATAGAA
>SBAT01000008.1 GCA_005240105.1 Chloroflexota bacterium | reverse complement strand
CAATCATGCCTGTGTCGCAGCAGCGGCTGCCTGACTTAATTAGCCAGCCTGTCATGCCTACTACGTCAAAACCTGCTTGTTGGAGCAAAAGTGCGGTGGCTGAGGAGTCGACTCCGCCGGACATGCAGACGGCCACCCGCTTTTTGCCAGGCTGGGGTTTGGATGGCTGCTTTGTTTTAGCCACCTGGCAGTATTCTTCAAGGATTTCGGCGATTTCTGTTTTTGCTTCCATGTTTTGGTCCCCGTTAGATGAACGGGAAGTTATCAAGGGAAATATCATATCACGGCAAAACTGACCAAAGCGGCTTCATTGAGATTGAATAATTTGAATTTCTTGCCTGGCAGAGGCGGCATTAAGTCCGCGGGGGGACCTTTTCAGGTATGCCTGATAGTGCTCAATCGCCTGTCCATAAACACCGGCTTGTTGCAGTGCTAGTGCCAGATTGTAGTGCACCACTGGCGGTGCGCCGGGCAAACTCAACGCTGTCTCGTATTCTTTGATTGCCGCCTGCAAGTTGTTTTCGTGTTTGTAGATGACACCAAGTGCATTATGGGCTAGTGCATGTTTTCCATTAGATTCCGCAATGGCTGTTCGGAAAGCGGTTTTTGCGCTATCTCGATTTCCGGCGTACAACCGTGCTTGTCCGAGGTTGAAGTTTGCCTGGGCGTGATTGCCCTTTCCGCTGGCAACGGCACGTTCAAATGTTTGGGCGGCGTCATTGAATAAACGCTGGCGAAAGAGAGCTATGCCCAAATTGTTTAAGGCAATTGCTTTTTGTCTGTCCGGCAGAGGTGAAGCGCTTTTGAGAGCCCCTTCTGCTTTGTCCCATTGTCCAAGGCGCAAATGTCCAGTGCCTTTCTCTAGATTGCCGTAGGCAGACTGCACCTGGCTAAGTTTTTCCACCAATTGTTTGGTGCTTTCAGCAAACTCCGGGTTGTTCTCGTACTTCAGTGATTCGTTAGCTGCTTGCCGTGCGGCCGTAAAATTGAGCGTTGCCCGATGAATTAGAGCTAAATTGTAATAAGCATCCGAACAATGCCCATCAATTTTCAGCGCTTGCCGGATGGCAGCTAAGGCTTCCGAGTATTTGCCCTCGTCATACAAAGCTAAAGCAAGATTGTTGTAGGCATCGAGAAAATCCGGTCTGTTCTTAATTGCTAATTTGTAATTGCTGGTTGCTTGTGCATTATTGCCTTTTGAACGCTGAGCATTGGCCAGGTTAGTCAAAATTTCCGGATCATTGTTGTGGCAAATTTTCAGTGCTTGTTCGTAAAACACGATGGCTTCATCGTATTTTGCCTGGTGGTATAGAACATTGGCTAAATTGTTTAAACTTGGAACATTCAACGGATCAATTTTAAGTGCCGCACGAAATTCGCTTGTCGCTCTGTCTAGTCCACCGTCTCTCAAAAAGCAGCGACCTATCCCATCATGGGCTTCCGGGCAATTGGGATTTGCCTTTAGTGCGTCTTCGAAATCCTGGCGGGCGGCACCGATTTTGCCCTGCCGCAGCAAAGCATCGCCTTCATTGAGGAAATGAGTCACTTCTGCTGAATATTCGGCAGCCACGCTCAGCGCCGAAGTTGTGGCGCTTAAAACTGCCAGATTCGCTACTAGTAAAGCTGATTTATATATGAGTTTCTTCACGGACTTATCTTAACAGCTTGCTTAACAGCTGTGGAAGAGGGGCATCGGCCTATGCTAGGATCATAAGATCCCGATTTTTCGGGCTAAAACCTGCCAGACAACCGGCTCGGTCTATCCGAGGTGGGAGATTTGTGTCTTTTATGCGAAAGTAACTAATGACAGAAAGCCTTCTTTCAAATTCACTGCGACAGCGCTTTACTGACTCCAGTCAGTACGCCAGGCTAATTGCGCGCACTGCCCGGAAAGCAATGGCGGAGCTGACCATTACAGGTCTTACCGACTCGGCCAAATCGCTGGTTCTGTCGCTTTTGCACAACCAGATTAAGCGTCCATTTTTCTTGGTAACTTCGGACAACCATGAAGCAGCTCGTTACTACCAAGAGTTGAGCAACTTTAGCCGCTATCCAGTCTTCTTCTATCCAGCTTCTGAAATTTCACCGTATGAACAAGTAGCGAGCAGTCCAGACACAACTGCTCAACAAATGGAAGTTTTGCAGCATTTGTTGCGTAGTCCGGATAAGACTTCATTTGTGGTTTTGCCTGCACGCGCCCTTATGCAACGGGTTCTCGATCAAGATACGTTGATGCGCGAGACTTTGCCATTGAGCATCGGACTAAGTATTGAATCAAAACAGCTGGCAGAAAATCTAGTAAAACTGGGTTATACCAGAGAACACCTGGTAAGCGTCAGGGGTGAATTTAGTGTACGTGGCGATATCATCGATATGTTTCCCTCATTTGGTCCGCCTGTAAGACTGGAATTGTTTGGCGACGAAATTGAATCCATGCGCACTTTCAATGTGGAAAGCCAGCGCTCGCATGATGAATTGCAATCTGTACTTGTTCCTCCCCGCTGGTGGGTAGTTCTATCCGACAACGAAAATGTTGCTTCGAGATTGCGCAAGGCAGTGGACAAAGCCGGTGAGACACTCTCCGATGAAGCTGCCGACACATTGCGTACGGTTGTTGAAAATGATGTCTTGGCTATTGAAGGCGGGCAATATACTGAAGGGACAGAGTATTACGCTCCATTTATTCATGAAAAGTTTGCCACCATTCTTGACTTCGTTCCGGAAGATGCGCTCTTCTTTACCGATGAGTGGGAAACAGCCTCTCAATCATTGCTGAGCTATCAGCAAAAGCTGGAAGATGTTCTGGATGAAGGGCTGTCTGGCGGTAGGTTATTGCCGTTACCACGAGCGTTACACCCTAAGGTCAATGAGATAGTTGAAACTCTCAAGACAAAGCAGAGAGCTTTTATAAGTTCAATGCCGACGTTTGGAGAAGACGGCGAGCAAGTTGATTCGGTCAATTTTGCTTGCCATGGCATTGAACGTTTCAATGGACAGATTGCCCAATTCGTGGAGAAAGTGCGCCACTGGCGTCGTGAAGGTTATCGCGTCGTTGTCACATCCGAACAGGCTCAGCGTGTACTCGGACTCTTGAAAGAATGGGACTGTGCGGCTTCCTATGTGGCCGGTCAGGACTTGAGCCATGACGGCAAAAGTGCATTCGATTCAGGAGACGGCAATGGCAAATTAGAGGCACCGCAAGAGCCGAAAGTAGACTCTTTGGGCACGCCTTATGTCGTCGATCAAAATGAAGTGTGGGTGACTCGGCAAGGCTTTGTTGGCGCGTTTCGTCTTGATGATGTGAAGATCATTTCAGTTACGGATGCAGAATTGTTTGGTGTTAAGAGAAAACCGACAACCTACAGGCGCCCGGTAGCAGACAAGACGCATGAGCGTTTTTATTCGGTTTCTGATCTTAAGGTCGGTGACTATGTTGTCCATGCCAAACAAGGCATCGGCGAATTCATTGGCATTGAAAGAGTTGCTGTTGATGGGCAAGAACGTGAATTTCTCTCCATCCAATATGCCGGTGACGATAGGCTTTATGTGCCTGTGGATCAAGTCAACATGCTTTCTCGCTATCGCGGTGCCGGCGGTGTTGTGCCTCGCTTGTCGCGCATGGGTGGCGCTGAGTGGGAATCCACAAAGAGACGTGTTAAGAGATCAATTAAACAAGTTGCTGAAGACCTAACAAATTTGTATGCCGTCAGAGCTAAGCAGGAAGGTTTTGCTTGTCCGCCTGACACTCCCTGGCAGTATGAAATGGAAGAAGCATTTCCTTATGATGAAACACCTGACCAGTGGCAAGCAATTGTTGACTCCAAGAAAGATTTGGAATCAAACAAACCAATGGATCGCTTGATTTGCGGAGACGTTGGTTTTGGTAAGACGGAAGTAGCAGTACGTGCCATATTTAAGATGGTCATGTCCGGCAAGCAAGCAGCTGTGCTTGTGCCGACCACAATTCTTGCCCAGCAGCATTTCAATACCTTGGTTGAGCGTTTTGCGGCGTATCCAATAAAAGTTGGTTTGTTGAGCCGTTTCCGTACGGCCAAAGAACAGCGTGAAGTCACTCAACGTTTAGCTCTGGGTGAGTGCGATGTTGTAGTTGGTACGCACAGGTTATTGCAGAAAGACATTGCCTTCAAAGACCTGGGACTGGTAGTAATTGACGAAGAGCAGCGCTTTGGTGTTGCTCACAAAGAAAAACTCAAGCATCTACGTGTGATGGTCGATGTTTTGACAATGTCGGCAACGCCCATTCCGAGAACTCTATATATGGCTTTGTCCGGAGCGCGCGATATGTCGCTCATCAATACTCCGCCTGTTAATAGAGCGCCTATTAAAACTTTCGTTGGTGAATATAAGCCGGCGCTTCTGCGCACGGCCATCCTGCATGAATTGGAAAGAGGCGGGCAAATATATGTAGTCCACAACAGGGTTGAAACAATTGAAAATGTAGCTCTGGAAGTGAAAGAATTAGTTCCGGAAGCCCGTATTGCCATTGGGCACGGACAAATGAATGAGCGTGACCTGGAAGCTGTAATGCTGGATTTCTACGCGCATCAAACGGATATATTGGTTTGCACGACAATTATTGAATCCGGATTGGATATTCCCAACGTCAACACAATTATTGTTGATGAAGCAGACAAGCTGGGATTAGCTCAGATGTATCAATTGCGCGGACGCGTCGGTCGCTCGGATGTGCAAGCTTATGCCTACTGTCTCTTCCGTGGCAACAAGGTCTTGTCGGAAACAGCGCAGAGCAGACTTAAGGCCATTCGTGAATTGACGCATTTAGGTTCGGGCTACCAGATTGCTTTGCGCGATATGGAAATTCGAGGCGTAGGAAATATCCTGGGCGCTGAACAGCACGGGCACATGGTGGCCATTGGTTTTGATTTGTATTGCAAGATGTTGGAAGAATCTGTTGCTGAATTGAAGGGTGAAGAAACAGCAGGGGATCTTGATACACAAATTGATATCAACGTCACGGCCTTTATTCCAGAGACTTACATGGCTGATTCCGATCAGAAAATTATTGAATACAAGCGACTTGCTGATGTGCGCTCGGAGCGCGAGCTGGTAATTTTAACTGAGGAATGGAGAGATAGATTTGGTCCTTTGCCGGTTGAAACACAACAGCTCGTGGCAGTTGTCAGGCTCCGTCTGATTGCAGGCAAGGCGAAGGTTGGTTCAATCAAACCTGATCCTATGGGTATGGGTTCGCGTCTGGCTGTTGATTTCCGTCTGCAAGCATGGCTGGCAATCCAAAGCCGATTGCCAAAACACCTGGCAACACGTACCACTTATAAACCTGGATCTTCTGGTGGTCATGGATCATCGCCCTATATTTTGGTGCGTACACAAGGATTAACACCGGCAGAGCAATTGGATTTGCTAGAAGAATTATTAAGTGCTATGGTTGGGCATAGCGCGCCGTCGGCGGCGTAAAGACCGAATTACTAACCATGGGATATTGGAATGAAACGAAACGTAGCTTTGTCGGTCCTTTCCCTTTCACTGGTATTTTGTTTGACCAGTTGTACGAAGGCTCCTGATAAGGCAGCTAAACCTGTTGAAGAGAAGAAAGCGGAGACAAAAGGTCCCAAAGTTGATCTTGCGAAAATGTCCGGTGATGCAATCATTTGCAAAGTTGCTGGTTCGCCGATTACGGTAGGAGATTATCGCCGAGGCTTTAAGTTGGAGGAGATTCAACTGCAATCAGCAGTTTCGAGTAACCCTCAGATGCGCGCCAGTCTTTTGGAAAGCGCCAAGAAAAATGGACTCGCTCTGACAGAGGGAGAAAAAACAAGACTTACTTCGCTTGCTCGGCAGAATAAAGCAGCTGATGCTAAAGCTTTCGAGCGTTATCTGCGTGAAAACAAAATGACGCAAGCAGACTTTGATAAGCAAATACT
>SBAT01000338.1 GCA_005240105.1 Chloroflexota bacterium | reverse complement strand
GTAAGTCATTTGTGGCTGTGCATAAGCGTTCCAAACTTGTGGGATGTGGAGCTGCTTGAGATACCATTGGTTCGGGAACTGCGGATCGTTGACCAAGGGTTTACTTGAAGGCTCTGTGTCAGCGCTACACCAGACAGAACGCCAGTTGGGCTGAGCAGCTTGGAATGGGTATGTTTTCCCGACTGCAGCTAGAGTGCTTTCAAACTTTCCCTTAGCGGTTTGAATTCTCAAAAGTCTAACGAACTCCAGGTTACTGTCAGCGACCAAAGTCGCACCCAGTGCCTGTAGCTTTTCCTTGATGACTGTGGAGTCGGCAGTAGGGCTGACTGTCGCAAGCACCACATCCGGCTCATAAGCTGTATTAAAGTTAGATAGCGGGGTGGCAACAGGGTGCAGAGAAGGAGTTTGTGCCTCTGTACTTCCAGCTGTCTGCCCATATGCAGCAGTCATGAACTGCATAGACAGAAAACTGACTAATAAAGTCATAGTCAGCAGAGCGCGTCGTGAACGCATAATTAACCCGAAGTTGAAGTTAAGTGTCATTTGGGGCATTGAATTGCTACTTTCACGAATATTCCCAAGGGATGACCCAGCCAAACCCCCTTGGCTTGTGATCCAGGCGTAATCTAACGACTGTTCAGCCATGCGGGATTGAGCGAGTTGGATTTGTGGTAAGAAGCTATTAGTAGAATTGAACTCTTCCCGGAGAAGAATGGTGAACTATCTCATCCTTGGGCTTGGCAGGGCTTTACTAATTGCCGGCACAGTGTCTGTAGTTGCTGGATACGCACAGCAGAGCGGGCAGGGCGGGCAGCGCGTTTACAGTTCAGGTAGGTCTTATGACCAAAACCTGATAAATCAACAGGGTGGAAACCAAGGGCAAGGCAGAGTCTACAATAATCAGCAAGCGTGGGAAGCAGCGCACGGTGTACAGTACGGAAAAAATGGATTGCCAGCCAAGCAAGCCTACTCATCTAGGTATTGCAGGACCTTAAAGCCGGAGGAAGCTGCTCAGATGTATAAAAACGGTGCTAATAATCAATTCGGCGGACCCCAACAGCAGCAACAGTCTGCCCCAGCTAATTATTATATTCCTGGCAGCAATGCAGGCGGTAGTTCAAGTGGTAACGGTGCCGCTTCATATGGTATCGACTATACGAAGGCAAAGTAGCCTCTGTCACATCAATTACTTGCCGTCAGCGCCGTGATAATGCACGCGCACGGAAATGCGATTTTCATCATCCGGCTCTGTTGAAATTTGGCAAACGCTGTGACCCTTGTGTGCGGAGATAGCGCCTGTATCGTCTTGGGAATTAGCAGGATTAGCTTCTACCGTCCAACCAATACCCGTTAGGTATTTCTGATACCACTGGATAACAGTGTTCTGCAAATCGGACGTGGTAAAAGTATAGGCATATACCTTGCCTCCACTGGCGTTTGGAAATTCTTCACCCCAGCCGAATTGCACATTGGACCCTGTATACAGTGGCACTTCGCGCAGATTAGGCATTTGAACCAGGTCATTGGCCTTAAATACTGCCGCTGAGCGTTTATAGAATTCACCAGGTTTTGTGGGTTTCTTTCCCTGTGGCTCTTTTGGTTGTGGTCGGGTTGTATTGGTTTTTAAATTTGGATTAGGACCGGCATAGCAGGTATTGATTGCAATTAACGAATGCACAAGGGTCAACGATGCCAGAGCCGCAAACCAATTTTTTATTCGATTCACAATTAGTCCTCCGGATACGATTTATTAGTTGGGCATACTGACCACGTTCTTTTCAGTTGTTTGTTTAATTATCCTGATTAGCAAATTGAAATTTTGCGTGGACATTCCTGTCAAACCACTGGTGAAACTCAGCTCTCCAAGGAAATTGTTGCTGCCTGTGTTCGGCGTCCAGGTGACTTCGTCAACACCCCTTATCTTAGCTGCTCCGGAAAGCTTCACCAATTTTGTAAAGAGTGAATCGATAATGGCCATTTCTTTTTTCGGGTTGACGGTTTTGCCCATAACAGCATAAGTGTTGCGGAAAGTTTGCACTTGTCCATTTGGGATTTGATCAGCATTGCTGCCGGGTGGTGTCTTGGTCAGGATCAATTTCGGTTGTCCCAATATATCTTTGTTGTTTTGATCCGCGTAAATATACATTGTTTGGCCTAAGCCTAACGTCTGTCCGGTAAGGATGTCGTAGACCTCACCGCCAAAGATTTCCGGATCTTTGTTAGGTGCAATTTGGCGCATGGCTTTCATGAGAGATCCAATTTTGCCGGTCTTGGCGGTCATTTGTAATTTTACTGCTGCTGCAAACTTGTCTCTCGCTTGCAAGGCTCTGCCAGCCGTTACCTTGGCTGTACCGTTGGCATATTGGGCGATAGTGGCAAACGGATAGCTGGTTTGCGTAGGTCTAAGTAATTCGGCAAGAGGCGTGACAACCTTTCTTTTCATTGTGGTGCCATCACTCGTTAACATTATAAAGCTTGCAGCTGCTGGTGGTGCAGTGTGGTTAACTGAAGTCTGGCTTATGTAGTCTAGGAGTGTGCCGTCTTGTCCAATCTTAATACTTTTGACCTCAGCAGGATTTGTTGGCGCTTTGGCCACTGTGGACATGAAGGAAAGAAAATCACCAGAGCCGTTAGTACCTGAAGCATAGAGCATTTTATCGTGGGGGAATTTTTGCATTCCAGCTACGCCGACTAAAAAGTCATTGTTCTCAGTCTTGCCAATATTGTTTACACATTCTCCTAAATTGGGGGTTGCCGCTAGAGTGAGAGCCGTGCCGGATTTGTTAAGAGTGTCGGTGGTGGTAGTGGTTGTTATCCACTGATCTTCACCTGGGTCGCCGGGAATACCACCAAAATTAGAGCCCTTGCGAACGTTTATAAACATGGACGATTTAGTGACGGTACGTTGTATTTGAAAGTCCATTTCGGACAAATTCTTGGTTGTGTACTCATAGGCTGATAGGTATGATCCTTTGGCTGCTTCTACGGACGTTATGTTCGGTGCGCTAAAGGAGCTCAATACATGAGGCACACCGTAAGCCAGCGTAAAAGAGGTTTTTAAATCTTGGCAGGGCTTCTTTGCAGTTTTACCCGTGAAGTTTTCCCAATTGCAAAACGAGCAGATTGTACTTGGTGAGGGTTTATCACCAATGCCGACACCGAGAGTTTTATCCTGGGCGTTCACATAGCGAAT
>SBAT01000318.1 GCA_005240105.1 Chloroflexota bacterium | reverse complement strand
GTCACTGACTTTTCAATAGTCCTGCAAATCGCATCGAGCGGCAGGTCATTGACGTCTAAACCAAAGGGCCGCTCAACTTCCTCGGCCAGAAGCTCGAGAGAGGCTACAAAGTAAGCTGACATCATTACGGCAACTACCGTCCAGTTGTCCAGTGTCGGCACCAACAACCAGGGCAAAAAGGCAAAATAAGAACTCAGTCCGGCCCAGATGAGGAATTTGTATGTTCCGGCAATTGGCGACTTGAGTATGCGCTCGCTGGCACCAAGAGCATCCATCAGCGACCGCGCATGCTTGTCGATCTGCAACATTTCTAAGCCGTCAATGTCATCTCGTTTCCGCCATGTATATAACTCTTTGTATACCAGCTTGGTCAATTCGATTGGCACATTGTCGCTTGGCCCAACAAATTCACAATATGGTGCATCATCAATTCTTGTGTCGCGCAAATGATCTTTCAGCGCATAAGGATAACTTACTAGTAAACGGACAAAGCGAGCGCCTTCTTCACCTTCAGGAGACGCATACTCGAAACTTTTAATCGCTAAGTTGCGTATATCGTTGACCAATTGTCCCCAAATTTTTCTTGCTTCCCACCAGCGATCGTAGGCGCTGTTGGTGCGAAAGACCAAAAGCACACCCATTACGACCGATGTCATAAGTGCCGCGTCAGCATCCAAGAGTTTTTGGGCGGGAAAGCCATGGTCGTCCGTATATTGCACGACAAGGCTATAAAGCAATACCGTGAGCATGCAAAGCCAAAAATTCTTGCCGCCGGGACATACAAAGTGCCAAAATCGATGCATCTTCTTCATGATGCGATTCTAGCAGATGAGTCTATGTAAGGGCACATTGCCCAGGTCTTATTGATATGCCCCACGAGAAGCGGTTATCAGGCTCAAACTGGCTCCAGCTTTGACAATCTGGTCGATAGTGGACTTATCTTTAGGCTTCTTGCTACGGACAACCCGTCCTAAAAGAGCGTGCTTTTCAAGCATGGACAGCATTGAAAATTCGCCATAAACGGCTTGCTTGTCGGCAAAAGCTACTTTCTCCAAACGACGTCTGGCAATGCCGTCAGACTTTGTGCTCGATAGAGCCGTTTTGTCATCCGTGCTAACCACTAGTTCTTGACCGGCACGCAACTTAATGAATTTGCCACCGGAAGCGACAGATACATTGCCCACCGAGCGCTCGCCCAGGTTACGTACTTTAAGTATGCCTTGCTGATAGCCAACCAGGGCAATCACACCGCGACCTATGGACACAGTACTATCCCAAATATTGACTTCCATTGGTTTGTCGGCATTGACAAGCACCTCGCCGTTGTAGACAACCACGCTTGATTTGTTGGAGCCAAGTTCAACCCAGCCAACATAACGTAGCGAGCCTTGAGGAATATCCAGAGACATAAGCTCGTCAGCTTTTTTACCAACATTGGCCGGCGTCGTATAAGCAACAGGGACAATCCTGCCATCCGTATAGACATAGCTAATTGTCTGCCTGTTTTCAGTCGGGTTGGCAAAACCAATGTGGTTACCCGAACCTATGGCGTTGAGGAATGCGTTAATGCTTGAGCGCATGCCTGGTGTGAGGTTGAAATTGCCACTGCCCGTGAGATTAGTCACAAAAGGTGACGTACTGGGATTGAAGTTACTCGTGCTTGAGCTTAGACCATCGACAGGTCCGAGGTTCAAACCATTACCATAGACAGTGTCAGAAGCACCGGCACTGGCTATTTGTGAACTGACAACATTCATCTCAGTACCTTGAGCAATTGTAGTTTCAGCGCTGTCACCGTTGTGCGTCACGTTGAAGGTTGTGTCATTGCCCATCAGGTTAGCAACAGTCACCCCACCAAATTGATTCTGAGCAATACCGGCAGCAGAACTTTGACCGACATTTATCAGTCCGTGTCCTGTTTGAACACTAATTGGATCACCGCCGGCAATAACCGTCAGGCTTCCTTGCTGCAAGGTCAACTGGTGGTCTCCACTGTACATGAAGATTGTGCCAGGGGCAGCAAAGACAACAGCATTAGAGTCGCCGGGCAGAACATATGGCTGCGATGAATTGGTGACAATTATCCAGGTTGCATTGTCGTTGTTGGCAGTTTGTTCCTGCATCTCGATAATATCTGTATATTCTTGATCTGTACCTGAAGGTACACGCCCTCTGGTCTTATCGGTTTCCACAGTGGCGTTGCCGGACAAAAGTCGAAGATCTGTCGGCTCGATATTGAAGCCTTCTTGAATTTCAAGCTGTGTTTGCGAAGGTCTAAATTTCGGGAAGAACTGATCACAGTTAACGAAGTTGCAACCAATAGCGTTTCCGGCTCCAATTGTGAAACGGAAATCCAACTTACCTGCTTGCTGCGCTTCCAGTGTCAGATCGGTGGGGTTTAGGTTACCCATATTGAAGAATTCGCCACCAATAATTTTACCGAAGTGACCACCGATACCTGTTCCGGCGATATTGAAGTCGTGATCAGGTCCAACATGAATGCCCACCTTGCCGGAAAAATAATCACTAGCGCTAGCCATGATCAGAGTATCGCTATCCAGGAATATATCAAAATCAGTATTGCTGCCATAGTTGGAAATCGCCTTAGACAGATCTATATAGATAATGCCACCAGCTGGGCCACTTTTGCTATCAAGCAGACCATTAGCCAGGATACGAGTTTTCGTTCGATCCGGATCGGCGTTCATGCGCAGTCCACCGCTTAAATAAATATCGATACGGCCACCTTTCTCACCATTGGCAAGAATGGCACCGGCAGTTCCGTTAGTGGCACCAACCGGCATCACAATGTGAAAAGTATCTGTGGTGGAAGTCTCAATGCGAATATAACCACCAATACCACCAATACTGGAAACATCAATACTGGCGCCATTATCGTTAACCAAAGTGACGACAAGGTGTTGGCTCGGATCAATTATGCTCCCACCATTAGCTCCATCAAAGCCACGGGCATCAAGCAATCCAACGGTAATGTCATCGAGAGCTGAAATGTTTATTTCGCCTCCTTGATTGCCATCACCAAAGCCTTGAGCCAAGAAAATCTTGTCGGCTGCATTTATCGAGCCACCATTGGCATGCACATTTATCGTGCCGCCCGATGTAAGCAAGAGTGCATCACCGGAAACATCAATGCCTTTTCCCAAGGTAAGGTTACCGAAATTGGTTGTCAGATTAACATTACCGCCAAGTACGTCCTTGACGACAATAGCTCCGACTATCAATGCCAGGTTGGCTGAAACATTGGTCCCTACGCCACCACCATTGAACTTGACCTGACTACCGGCAAGAATGCCGCCATTGCCGTTCAGGTAAATGGACCCACCAAATGCGGGATCGAAGACAACATCGTTGAGGGTAATGATGCTTGAACCATCGCCGAATGTAACGTTCACATCAAGGTTATTGGTGCGCACTCTCACATCACCAAGGACAAAGAGCAAGAGTGCGTTATCACCCAGAATAAGGTTGTCGGTTTTGAAGTTAGCATCGCCACCGCCAATGATTTCGCCGCTACCTACAGTTATTGACCCATCGGCATTCAACCAGAATGTGCCAGTTGGTCCGGCATATGAGGTAATTAAACTAACATCATCAGATTCCTTGATGTACACATTACCCAATATTGTCTGCGCTTCAAGTTGGTTAGCCTTCACCAGTACAGGGTCATTGTCATACCCGATATTGCCAAACACAGAAATGAGGCTAACCTTGTCAGCGACAAGTCTGCCCGATTGAGTGTCAATGGCACCAAACAGGGCCGCATCCAGTTCAATGCTGTCGATCAGTCCTGAATTTGCCTTGACGCCGCCATCTATAAAGATGCTGCCGTTCAAGGTCGTCTGTAGCCTGAATGTCTTACCGTCGCCGGCCGATGAGCCATTGAGCGTGACAGAGCCGCTGTTGGTCAAATAGACATTGCCACTGTTGGTGTTGACCGTCAAGAAGTCAGCGTTAGTGGAAATCGGATTGGTATCAGTACCGATATTGCCACTAGTGGAATCAAGTCGTACGTGATCAGCTTCCAAGACACCATCCTGATGATAGATATTGCCGGAACCATCAGCTTCCAGATCAATTAAATCTATGGCACCGAGGAATACTTGAACGTCACCATCAAGCGTGATTGAGCCGTTGTTGGATGTGCTTAACTTAAATGTCTTATTGGCACCAGCCGATGAATCAAGCAGAGTGACATCACCCCTATTTGTGACATAAACATCACCACGAGTGTTCAGTGCCAAAATATCAGCATTCGTCTTAATGCGTGAGCCCTGCGAACCAATATTGCCCGTGGTAGATGCCAGATCAACACGCACAGCAACAAGATTTCCTGACGTGCGCGAGATATTACCGGAACCACCAGCAGTAAGGTTGATTCTGGCAATAGTACCTGCTGAGGCATCAATGCCGCCATCAAGTGTGATTGAACCATTATTGGTTGTGATCAAATCAAATGTACTGCCACTACCAGCTGACGAGCCAAGCAATTTGACATTGCCATCATTGCTCAGGTAGACATTGCCACCGCTTACTATTGTCAAATTATCGGCATCGGTTACCACACGGGCTGACGTTGTACCGATATTGGCAGAGCCAACGGTCAAGTTGACGTTTTTGGCTTCCAGCTTGCCGCTTGTGCGGGTAATGCTTGCATTGCCGGACACGTTGATGTTGATATTTCTCGTTTGAGAACTAGCGTTGAAGGCTTCAATGGTGCCGTCAAGTGTGACACTGCCTTCATTGGTCAAGTCAAAATTACCATTGTTGCCTGTTGTTGAATTCTTAATAACAACGCTGCCAGTGTTATTGAGGTAAACATCGCCCTTGGTGTTTGCTGTAATCTGCCCAGTCACCATGTCGATGCGTTTGACACCCAACTGACCGATACTACCGTTTTGAGCTTGAAATTCAACAGAGCCGCTTGCTAATGTGCCGCCTGTCTGATTGATGCCACCATTGGTACCGGTGACAAACTTGCTCAAGCCTGTGACATTGATATTGTCACCTAAGGTAATGCCGGAATTAGCACCTGTAACGGTGAAGGTCAAGCTATTGCCTCTGACCCAGCCAGTTGTACTCAAACTTCCAGAAGATGTGGCCGACAAGGCTCCTGTAGCCGTGAACGTACTGAGAATTGTTGTTCCAGTATTGTTCAAGGTCAAGTTGCCGGATGTTCCACTTATGATCAAGGTACCTGTGTTGTTTATTTCTACAGGCCCTGTGGAACTAACGGTAATCACGCCACTGGTAGTCTTCAGTGGTCCGATGCCACCGGCATAAGCCAGAAGGTTAAGCTGTGGTGATGTTATTGTCACACCAGGAACTTGTGAGATGCGACCATTGTTTAGAGGTCTTGGACCAACCGTGTTTTCCGAAGCCCACAAATAAGAGTAGGCGCTGGATACGTTGAAGTTGAGACTAATCGAGCCACCACCTACGGTGAGCAGGTTAACAAAGCCGCTGCCGGTTAAGGCGCCCATAACGCTAATGCTGCCATTGGAGATCACCAACAAATTGGTGCCTGTCCATGGTCCCACGTTCAAGCTCAAGTTAGAGTTGCCGTTAACCAGGTAAACACTGCCTGATGTGGCAAATGTTATCGAGTTTGATGTCGAATAAATTGGTCTTGCTTCACTGCCAATATTACCGGTGCCCGAAGTGAGGGTCAGACCGTTGCCGGCAATTACGCTATTGATTTGCGTAATATTGCCCGATCCGTTAGCAGTCAAAGTTACATTCTGACCAGCATTGAGGTTTTTGCTCAACTCAATATTCTTATTGCCATTAGTGGTCAAAGTAATATTTTGCGTAGCATAGATCGGTCCCAAGACTTCAATCTTGCCGTTGGCGGTTAGATTGAAGTTATTAGCCGTGGAAGGCAACGCGGCATCGGTGCCAATTTTTACATTACCGGTCATGCTTATATTCAAGTTGCCTGTCGTGCTGGCAAGAAATTGAGAAGCGTTACTGCTGGTGATGTTTATTCCATTGCTGCCTGCGTAAACACCAAGATATGTTGCATTCACTTGATTGCCATTGATGCTTGAGCCGGCACTCGATGCCAGTAGCGTGATCGAGTTTGATCTGGTCAGGTTAGTCACGTTGATATTGCCGTTCCTTGAAACCAAAACCAAATTCGGTGCGTTCAAGAACGAAAGACCATTGGTTTCACTAACGCTATTACCGGAAATCAAATAAATGTAGCCGTCCGTCCCCAATGTAGTCACTGTGTTTTTGACCAATACATTCTGAACACTTTCAAAGACTCCTGCTACGGTCGTCACTGTACCGTTGATGACCAAATCACCGACTGTCGCCTTCAGATCTAGTCCGGATGCATAGGATTCACGCAAAGTTACTTTGCTTGCCGAATCGCTCAAGAAAACAGCGCCGTTGGTTTTGACAGACAAGTCAGCCGCATTCAACAACATTCTATTGCTACTGGTACCAAAATTACCGATAGAAGAAAGCAAGTTAGCACTGCCTGTAGTGACAAGTCCTGTTGTTACGTTGCCATCGGAAATAATATAGGTAGATCCTGGCGCAATGGCTGGCGTGCCGACAGCCGTGGTGATATTTCCCGTCGTTATCGAGCCAGCACGTTGAGTGCCTGTGTGTGCTTGCATAAACACAAGCGACGTTGCGCTTGATCCAAAGGAGACATTACCTAAATCAATATTGCCTCCGGTTGTGGAGCTACCGCCAAGCACCATCCAGACTTGCTGGTTGGCTGCGGTTCCATAAGTAAGCGTGGAGGCGTAGTCGCCAGAAGCCACAATTATTTGACCATTCGGTCGACTGGAATTAAAACCGGAATTGATTAAAGCATTGCCAGGAGCATTAGGCGCTGTTATATCGCCGGAAGCTAAGATAACCAAATCTCCGGGGGCTGAATAGGTTGCACCACCGGCAAAAAGATTTGTAGAACCGGCAGATAGGTTAAGACTACCGGCGCCGTTTTTAATAACTGTCACTCCGGTTGTCGCAAGAACGCGCCCTAAGCCATTACCAATATTCAAACCATAGTTTGTAGACCAGCTCAGTTGTCCAAAAACAAGCGGCTTTATAAGGTAGCTGACACCATTAAGGGCTGTTATGAAGGTTACTGAACCAGCACCTACAGTTGCTTGTCCGGCAGGCGGACCGCTTGGACCGCCAGTAATGGTTATGGACGGAGCTTGAGCTAATACCGCACCACCAAAGCCCAAGTTAGCTTGAGCCTGATATGTATATTGTCCTGTCGGTATAAGGGTCAGAGACTGACCGCCCATAGCATTGATTACGCCGTTTGTCGTGAACTGCGTGCCGGCAATTACCGTCACATTGCCGCCGGCAGACGCCGGTCCGTTGGCCAATGTGCCTGCGCCACCGAATGTGGCCATTGAACCGCCAGTAGGCATCGGAGTTGTCGGGAATGGCGTGCACAACAGACAAGGATTTGTTGGCACATTGTTATTTGTCACCGGTTGGAAATCTCCACCGGTGAGACTTGGAACAACTATGTTAGCCGCAGCAGCCAAGAAACTAACACTTGTTGATGTCACAACGTTATTAATAACCAGAGTGCCTGTGATACCTGAAACACCAAAATGTGTTTCGTAGCCTGTGGTGCTTCCATGATCATCAATGTAGAAGCTCAAGCCATTAATTGGAATGGTGGATGAACCCGTAATCACATCCTTGAAGTCTTTGTAAAGCGTCGTGGCAACAGTGACACCATCAATGGTTATGCCCAATCCCAGACCCGCGGTTGCACTGTACTGTCCGCCATTTAAGATGGCATTTAAGCTCAAACCAAAATAGGTTGTTCCAGCACCGTTTGCTCCGTTAAGTCCATGGTGTCCAGGTGATCCAGGCAAGCCTCCGGAATTTCCGTAAGTTACGATGTCGCCATTGACTATGACACCACCGTAGCGAGCTAATAGAAGCACATCGCCACCACTACCTGCGCCACCGCCCAATCCGCCGTTGCCGCCAAAGCCGCCGAGTCCGCCATCAGCGCCGACATTACCTACTCCAAAACCAAGAGTAGCGTCAACTGTTACGCCTGTTCCTGCAGGTTGTCCGTTAAGTCCGGCATTGCCCATAAAGCCAATTCCGCTGGAACCACCGTCACCGCCATTGCCTCCGTTACCACCGGAGCCGCCGCCACCACCTGCGCCACCTGTAGAATCAAGAGCTTTTGTAGTTCCACCTTGTCCGACAGTAATACTGCCATAGTCAGTGGTTAAGGAGATGCGACCACCATTGCCACCATAGCCGCCCACGCCACCGGGAGCAACTGTGCCACCGGTGCCGCCTGTGCCGCCGCTACCGCCAATAATAGCTCCGCCGCCATTAGAGCCGCCATTACCGTCTCCGCCATCACCGGAGCCACCACCTGTGCCACCATTACCACCTTTAGTGGTGATATTGCCGCTTACAGTTATGTTATTCACCGCAGTTATGGCAAAGTATCCGCCGGCACCACCGTTACCGCCAAAGCCACCAGCTCCTGCACTTCCACCATTACCGCCATTGCCACCAGAACCACCATATAAGAATGTATCGGCACCGCCACCGGATGATCCACCGTCCTGTCCACTACCACCGGCTCCGCCGTTGCCACCATTACCGCCTGCGGCATTAAAGCCTGCACTGCTCAAAAGAGTATTTAAGCTTGAGATGGTCACAGCAGCACCTGCACCACCTGCTCCGCCGCCGCTTCCAGCGCCGCCACTTCCGGCATTACCACCGTTGCCGCCGCTGCCGCTTACAATTCCGCCTGTACCACCGGCGCCGCTACCGCCGGTTCCACCGATACCGCCCAATGCACCGGCACCACCGTTGCCACCGTAGGCATTGAGTCCACTAGCAAAGCCGCTAATGCTCTGACCGGAAATAGTTATGGCTCCGGCATTACCACCGGCGCCACCAGTGCCCGCATTACCTGCAAGTCCGGCTGATCCGGCATCCCCACCGGAACCACTGGCACCTGCACCATAAGCAGTTCCACCACCGCCTCCATTGCCGCCATTACCACCGTTGCCGCCGCTGCCACCGCTACCGCCGGAACTTCCTATAGTAGAGATTCCACTGATCGCGACAGTACTGCTGCCATTAATAG